>JBBQRY010000014.1:0-17257 GCA_038214335.1 Chthoniobacterales bacterium | reverse complement strand
GCGTGGAGTAAAATCATATTGCTGCAGTGCAAGACAGATGAGCCCATGCCGGCAGGAGTGCGCTCCTCCCGCCTTCGCTCTCCGAATCCGCGCCGGAGCCGAAACCACGTGCCAACACAGACGCATCTGTGCTAGCGTCGCTGCCATGAAAATGTTGGTCACTGGTTCGTCGGGACTCATTGGGTCCGAAGTGTCACTGTTTTTTGCGCGGCAGGGGTGCGCGATCCATGGGTTGGACAACAATCAGCGGGCGGTTTTTTTTGGTCCGCAGGGAGATACGCGATGGAATCAGGAGCGGTTGGCGCGGGCGATTCCGGAATACACGCATCACGAGCTGGATATCCGCAACCGTCAAGGGGTGCAGGAGTTGGTGGCGGAGCTGAAACCCGATGCGATCATTCACGCGGCCGCCCAGCCCTCGCACGATCGTGCGGCGGCGATTCCTTTTGACGATTTCGACACCAATGCCGTGGGCACACTCAACCTGCTGGAGGCCGCCCGCCAAGCCTGTCCGGAATCCCCGTTCATTCACATGTCCACAAACAAAGTCTATGGGGACCGTCCGAATACGATTTCGCTCAGCGAACTCGAGACCCGGTGGGACTACGCGGACGTGGCCTATGAGCACGGAATTGCGGAAGATTTTTCCATCGACCAGTCGAAGCATTCGCTCTTTGGAGCCTCGAAGGTGGCAGCGGATGTGATGGTCCAAGAATATGGCCGGTATTTCCAGATGCCGACCTGCTGCCTGCGCGGGGGATGCCTCACCGGCCCGAACCACTCGGGGGTCGAACTCCATGGATTCCTCTCCTACCTCGTGAAATGCAACCTCGAAGGCCGCGAATACAAGGTCTTTGGCTACAAAGGAAAACAGGTGCGCGACAACATCCACAGCGAGGATGTCGCACGGTTCATGTGGGCGTTCTTCAAAGCTCCTCGCGTTGCGGAAGTTTATAATCTCGGCGGCGGCAAAGCCAATTCCTGCTCCATCCTGGAAGCCTTCACCCTCGCCGAGCAGTTCAGCGGCAAAAAACAGGTCTTCACGTATGTCGATGAGAACCGCATCGGGGATCACATCTGCTACTACAGTGACCTGAGAAAAATGCGCGCCCACTACCCGGACTGGGACATCAGCATCAGCCTCACGGAAACCATCCGCCAAATCGTCGAAGCCTGGAAGTCCCGTTTGTAGCGAGCCTTCAACCGGTCAGCCTTGGAGGCAACGGATCCCAAATCCCTCCCGTAGACAATTTTTTTTACTCCATCGTGATCCCGACCGGGCAGTGATCGCTGCCGAGGATGTGGGGTTCGATGAACGCGGAACTGAGGGCGGATTCCAGCGCGTGCGAGACGCAGACGTAGTCGATGCGCCACCCGATATTCCGTTGCCGGGCGCCGCTCTGGTAGCTCCACCATGTGTAGTGGCCGCCGCCTGGCTCGAAGCGGCGGAAGGCATCCAGAAACCCGACCTCCAGCACGCGCTCAAAGGCGCTGCGTTCTTCCTGCGTGAACCCCGCATTCCGCAGGTTTTCCCTTGGCCGCGCAAGGTCGATCTCGCGGTGGGCCACATTCATATCGCCGCAGAAGATGACCGGCTTCCGCCGCTGGAGCGCCGCGAGAAAATCCACAAACGCGGGCGTCCACTCGCGGGTGCGATAGTCGAGCCGCGTGAGCGCGCGCTGGGAATTCGGAGTATAGACATTGACAAGGAAAAACTCTGGGAACTCGGCGGTGATCACGCGGCCTTCGTTGTCGTGCGCCGCCTGTCCGATCCCGTTGACGACCGCAAGCGGCTTCTGTTTGGTGAGAATCGCCGTTCCGGAATAGCCCGGCTTGGTGGCCGGATTCCAAAAGATTTCATAGCCCGCAAAATCATGTGCGATCTGCTCGGGACGCGCCTTGATTTCTTGGAGGCACAACACATCGGGGGCCGACGTTTCCAAGTATTCCGGCAACCCCTTGCCAAGGATCGACCGCAGTCCGTTCACATTCCATGAGATGATCCGCATCAGAGGAAAGAAAACTCCGCGCTCACGGCATGGTGGTCGCTGGCCGAGGTGGAAATCACCCGGTGGCTGCCAAGCTGGAGCGGATGGTTGAAAAACAGGTGGTCAAGCGCAAACGGCATCCGCCGCCAGGTCGGAAGTTGGTTTTGTGCGGTTTGGAATCCCACCTCCGCAAACTGCTTGACCAGCCCCTCTCCGGGGGCGCAGTTAAAATCTCCCGCAAGGATCGTCGGTCCGGTCTGGCTGCGGAGCAGACGCTCGACCTCCAGCCGCTGCGCCGGCTGGTCGATACTCGTGGAGCCAATCATAAAAAATGCCTGAAGGTGGGTGTTGAGGAGGCGGATTTTCCGCCCGTGGATCACCGTCGTCGCCGCGATCAGGAGCCGGGACGACGGACGTCGCACGATGCCGCCATACTCGAATTCCCCGCCGCCAGGAGGCAGATCACGCTTTTCGTAGTCGCACAGTTTTGACCGCGAAAAGATCGCGAGTCCGAGTCCGAATGGGATCTCGGTATCGTTCACCTCGGGGTAGGCAAAGACCGAGTCGAAATCCGCAAGTCGATCGCGCAGGAACGCATAATTTGGCGGAGGCTGGATTTGCAGACCTCCATCGAACCCCTCCTCAACCTCCTGAAGGAAAACGACATCCGCATCCTGCTTGCGGAGGAATGCCACGGTTTGCTCGAGATCGATTTCCTGATGATCCGGGGCATTGCTGTCCCACGGCTGGCCGTTTTGCATGTTGAAAGTGAGCGCGCGGAAGATCATGAATCGTGGTCTTGCCAAGGCAGGATTCCCCGCTGTATAAACCACTCCTCATCTCTTTGCAAATCATGTATAAACTCGTTCTCATCCGTCACGGCGAAAGCACCTGGAATAAAGAAAACCGATTTACTGGCTGGACCGATGTCGAGCTCAGCGACAAGGGCTGCTGCGAGGCGAAAGCCGCTGGCGAGCTGCTCAAGAAAGAAGGTTTCACATTCGACGTCGCCTATGCCTCCGTGCTCAAGCGCGCACTCAACACCCTTTGGTCCGTCCTCCAAGAGCTCGACCGCGTGTGGATTCCGATTGAAAAAGACTGGCGTCTCAACGAACGCCACTACGGCGCACTCCAAGGCCTCAACAAAGGCGAAACCGCCGCCAAATACGGCGACGACCAGGTGCTCGTCTGGCGTCGCAGCTACGACATCCCCCCGCCCCCGCTCGAAGAATCCGACGAGCGTTGGCCCGGCCACGACCCCCGCTACGACGGCATCAAAGGACTCCCCCTCACCGAGTGCCTCAAGGATACCGTCGAACGCTTCCTTCCGCTCTGGCACGAAAAAATTGCGCCAACCGTCAAATCCGGGAAACGCGTGATCATTGCCGCTCACGGCAACAGCCTACGCGCTCTCGTCAAGTATCTCGATAATGTCTCGGACAAAGACATCATCAACCTGAACATCCCGACCGGCGTGCCGCTCGTGTATGAACTCGATGCGGATCTCAAACCCATCAAGAGCTACTACCTCGGCGACCAAAAAGCCATTGCCGCTGCCATGAATGCGGTCGCTAGCCAAGGAAAAGCTAAGTAAGTTTTCAGGATTCTCGAGGTTGTGGCTGGAAATTTCTATTTCCGCCGACTGAGCAGCATGGTATCCCCATAGCATGACTGTTGATTTGGAATCCTGGGATACCTCCGTGATTGCCGCCCGCTTGGGTGCGCTGCGGAGGTTTCTTTGACTTACCCACACTGACCCGCAAGCTGGCCGAGATTGAGGCCCGCATGAATGAGCCCGATTTTTGGAACAACCGTGAAAAAGCCCAACGGGATGTCGCCGATGTCTCGGCCCTCAAAGGGAAAATCGTTCCGATGCAGGCTTTGGAGGCCCGCGCCGACGACTTGAACGTCCTCCGGGAATTGGCTGCCGAAGAGCCACCCGAAAGCCAAGCCGCCGTCGCCGCTGAGGCCCATTCCGAATGGGAAACACTTCAGGCGGATCTGGATAAATTTGAGATCACGGCACTGCTTTCGGGCGAGTTCGATGCCAACCCCGCATTCCTCACGATCCACGCCGGAGCTGGCGGCACTGAGAGCTGCGACTGGGCGGATATGCTCTTGCGCATGTATCAGCGCTGGATGGAAAGGCGCGGACTCTCCTTCGAGATCGTGGATATCCAACTTGGCGAGGAGGCGGGCGTGAAGTCTGCCACCCTCCGGGTCGCCGGCGAGAATGCCTTCGGGTATTTACAGACCGAAATCGGCGTCCACCGCCTGGTGCGGATTTCGCCTTTCGACTCGAACAAGCGTCGGCATACCTCGTTCGCGAGTGTGGATGCTGTGCCGGAAATTGAGGACGTGCCGATGGAGATCAATCCGGCGGATATCGAGCGCGACACGTTTCGATCCGGCGGAAAGGGCGGCCAGAACGTCAACAAGGTGGAAACCGCCGTGCGTCTGCGCCACGTCCCCACCGGCATCGTGGTCGCCTGCCAAGCCGAACGCAGCCAAGGCCGCAACTCGGAGTTGGCCATGCAAATGCTCAAGGCCAAACTCTACCAGATGGAAGTGGATAAAAAGCGCGCTGAGGTGGATCGCCAATACGGAGAAAAGGGCGACATCGCATGGGGCAACCAGATCCGCTCTTACGTTTTTCAGCCTTACCAAATGGTCAAAGATCTCCGCACAGGTGTGCAGTCCAGCGACATCCAAGGCGTGATGGACGGAGCCATCGATCCCTTCATTGAGGGCAAACTTCGTGGCCTCACCTACAAAAAAGGTGCCGCCGACGAAGACGAGTAGCTCAAGCCGCCATGCCGGGCAGGGTGCGATGCGCCTCGATCCAAGCGTGGATCGAGTCCCGGAGCTGGTCGGCGGCTTCGCGCACATCGCGCTTGAGTGCCCGTAGTTCGCGACGCGAGATTTCTCCCCGGCGATCCGCTGCTTCGCGGTATTTGACCAAGAGGGATTCCCATTGCTCAAGGGCCACATTCAAACGCGTGCGCGCGCTCTCAAGGAGCGTGGTCACTGACTCGGAGAGTGGGGTGGCCTCCAAGTGCGCCTGCAGCCGACGCTCGTGCTCCGCAATTTGCGCTTTCAGAATTTTTTCCTCTGGAACCGTGCGCAGACCGCGAACAAGCCCGAGTTTGCTCAGGGTCCAGATGGTCCATTTGGTGGGATCGAACTGCCATGGCTTCACGCCATTGCGGTAGTCGTGTTGGAACTCGTGGTGAAAGTTGTGGTAGCCCTCTCCGAACGTGCAGACCGCCATGAGCACGCTGTCGCGAGCAGTGCAGTGGCTCGAGTAGGGACGGTCCCCAATCCAGTGGCAGAGCGAATTGATGCAGAACGTCATGTGATGCACGACCACCACGCGTGCCACTCCAGCCAACAAAAATCCTCCCAGAGCCCCAATCGGACCTTCCACCATCCAACCCAACGCCGCCGGCACCGCGAAGGCCATCCCAATGGCAATCGGCACATAATACTCGTGCTGCCACCATGCCAACCGGTCCTTCTGCAAATCCCGCACCCATGTCAGCGGTGTCTCAGGGCCGGTGCGAAAGAGCAGCCACCCGATGTGCGCATGAAAAAGCCCGCGCGAAATGTCGTAGGGATCCTCTTCGTGATCCACAAACTTGTGGTGCCGCCGGTGGTCGGCCGACCAGGCCAGCGCCGAACCCTCAAAAGCCGCCGCGCCAAAAAGCAGCGTAAACAACTTCACCGGCCACTTCGCATGAAACGTCAGATGCGAAAACAGCCGATGGTAACCCAACGTGATGCTCAAGCCCGTCGAGATCAGGAAAAACCAGAAAAGCGCAATCTGGAACGGACTGAGTCCGAAATGCCAAATGAAAAGCGGCACAGCGGTCAGCGTCGTGAGCAGAGTCCCTAAAAGGAAAAGCGTGTTTGTCCAGCGGATGTCGTAACGGAAAAGTTTCATAGAGAGAGCCGGATCCGATTTGTTTGACATGGATCACGGAATTCAGAACGTGGAGCCTGAACGCGAGAATGTCAACTTCGCAATCAGAGAGGCGCGAGAGTGCCGAGGCCGCCCTTGCCGGGAGAAACCGTCACGGTTCCGCCGCCCATCCCGCTTTTACCCGGCAATCCGACATCGTCGAGGATTTGTTCCCGGTCGGGCAAACTGCCTGTCGAGGCAAAAGCGGACTCGGAATTCATGGGATGAGGCTATGTGGTGGTGAGTTGCTTCTTGGGGCAGTTCGGAATGGTTATTTTGAAAAATCGTTTCTGAAATGTTGAAGGATGCTGGTTGGTTTGCCATGGGCGTCGCGTGCAATCTCTAGGAATTCGGGAAGTGTGAGGTGGAATTTTTTGAGGAAAGCGCGGTCGCCGGAACACCCATACATGGCTTCCATGCAGAGGGTGCCTTGGAGCAGGCATTCTGCTTTTTTGGAGATGCGGGGGAGCCATGGGATGCCGTCCCACTCGGCGGGTTTGGGGGGGAGTTCGCACATGGGAACGACGGTGGTGGACGGGGTGCCGGAGAGAACGCTGCGAAAATAGTCCCGGCAAATTTCCGCGACCTGCACGAACGTCTCGCGGTCGGGGTTGCCGTAGTTGGCAAAGTCCTCGACATAATCCAAGAGAACTTGAGTCGAGATGCCGAGCGAGGCGAGGAAGGCGGCATCGTCGGTCGGCACAAGGCGATCACGGTGCTTCTCTCCGGATTGGTAGGAGGCGGTGGCTTTACGGTGAATTTCTCGGAGTCGGATCTGGTCAGGATTCATGGCGACCCCTTTGATGCGCGGGAATGATCTCCCGGACCAGCGAAAAATGCGGGGGGGGCGGAAGGACTGCCCCGCGGTCTCGACAAGAAAAACGGGAACCGTCAACCGAAAGGCGAAAGGAAAATTCCTTGGCTCCGGGGGCGGGGGATTGATAGGTTGCGGCCCATGGACGAGATGGCATTTGAATCGATGGGTGCGCTGGTGATGGCGAGGATCTAGCGCAATGTCGAAATCCCTCTCACGGCTGGTTTTTTTGCTGACGCTCCTGTTTTTTGCGGCGTTTTTTATCTGGCCGATTTTTAGCACGCTGCGGGGGGCCTTTGTGGGGAATGATGGAAACCTCACCATGGATTACGTGTGGGAGGTCTTTCGGAATCCGATCTACCTCGAGGGGCTTTGGAATTCGTTTTTGATGGGGGTCTTCAGCACACTGCTGGCGGGGATGATCGCCGTCCCGCTGGCGGTCCTCAGTGACAAATATATTTTTCCGGGCAAAGCGATCCTTGGGGCCTGCATCTTGATTCCGATGATTTTGCCGCCGTTTGTGGGGGCGATTGGCGTGAAGCAGATCCTCGGTCAGGAGGGCGCCATGAATGCCCTGCTCATCGGGCTGGGGATGCTGAATCCGTCGCATCCGATCGACTGGCTGGGGGAGAGCCGTTTGTGGGGAGTGATCGTGATGAATGCCCTGCATCTGTATCCGATCCTTTACCTCAATGTGCTGGCAGCTCTGGCCAATGTGGATCCCGCCATGGAGGAGGCGGCGGAAAACCTCGGATGCACCGGATTTCGAAAATTTCGAAAGATCACACTTCCGCTGATCATGCCGGGTGTTTTTGCGGGCGGGACGATCATTTTCATTTGGGCGTTCACCGAGCTCGGTGTGCCGCTCATGTTTGAGTTCAACCGCGTGACCTCGGTTCAGATTTTTGCGGGCATCAAGGATATTGGTGCGAATCCTTTTCCGTTTGCACTGGTAGCCGTGTTGCTGACCTCGACGGTTCTGCTTTATGCGACGGGGAAGTTGCTTTTTGGGCAAGGAAACCATGCGATGATGGCCAAGACCATGAGCCAGGGCGGACCCCGAAGAGTTGGCTGGCTGGGAGGCAGCCTTTGTGCAGGGGTTTTTGGCTTGGTGACATTTCTGGCGGTGCTGCCGCATGTTGGGGTGATCCTCGTGGCGTTCTCGGGGGATTGGTATGGAACGATCCTTCCCAGCGGGTGGACGCTGGCGCATTTTGAGGCGGCGCTCGGGCACAATCTGACGCTGCCATCGATCCAGAACAGCCTGCGTTATGCGGGGCTGGCGACGGTTTTGGACCTCATTCTGGGCGTTGCGATTGCCTATGTGGTGGTGCGCACGAAATTGGTCGGACGGCAGGTGCTGGATGCCCTCGCGATGCTGCCGCTTGCCGTGCCGGGACTTGTGCTGGCGTTTGGGTATTTGGCCATGACCCAAGAAGGGAGCCTCATGAATTTGGCAAGCGGGTTGCTGACCGTGCCGGCGTGGCTGGCCGCGGTGGCGGGTCATGCCGAAATGGCCGCGCAGCTTGCGGGGCCGGTGGCGGCGGATTTTGGAAAGTTCCTTGTTCGACACCTCTCGCCGACCGTGGATCCGTTGGTGATCATTGTAATTGCCTACTCAGTGCGGCGGCTTCCGTATGTCGTGCGCTCCGCTGCGGCGGGCTTCCAACAGACAAGTGTCACCCTCGAAGAGGCGGCGCAAAATCTCGGGTGTCCGCCACTCCGCTCGCTACGAAAAATTACGCTGCCGCTCATTGCTGCGAACCTGATGGCCGGTGGATTGCTGGCGTTTTCTTTCGCGATGCTTGAGGTGAGCGATTCGTTGATTCTCGCGCAGCGGCAACAGGATTTCCCGATCACCAAAGCCATTTATGAGCTTTACCAACTGCTTGGGGAAGGACGGTTTGTGGCGAGTGCCCTCGGGGTCTGGGCGATGGTATTTCTTGGGGTCACCATCATGGGCGCGAGCCTGATCCTTGGAAAAAAGCTGGGCGCGATTTTCCGGGTCTGAGACCGCCCATTTTTCCCCGCTTCCTTTGGGGTCGCTCCGCACGTAGGGTGTGGGCATGTCATTGGAATTGCTGGCCCCGGCAGGGGATTGGGAGTGCTTGCGGGCTGCGGTCGCGAATGGGGCCGATGCGGTTTATTTCGGACTGCCTCGGTTCAATGCGCGGATGCGGGCCGACAACTTTCGCGACGACGAACTGCCTGAGGTCGTCCGGTTCCTTCACAGCCATGGGGTCAAGGCGACAGTGGCTCTCAACGTGCTGATTTTCACGGAAGAGTTGCCAGAGGCGGTCGTCGAGCTCGAACGCTTGGCGCAGACGGGCGTGGATGCGGTCATTCTCCAGGATGTCGGGCTCGTCGAGATCGCGCGGAGGATGTTTCCGACGCTGCGCATCCATGCCTCGACCCAGATGACGATCACTTCGCCGGAAGGGGTACGTTTTGCGCAGGAACTCGGGATTCGGCAGGTCGTGCTGGCGCGCGAACTCTCGTTGCGAGAACTCGAAAAATTCCCCGAAATCCTTCCGCTGGAGGTCTTCGTGCATGGAGCGCTCTGCGTCGCCTATTCCGGCCAATGCCTGACGAGCGAGGCGCTCGGTCGTCGCAGTGCAAACCGCGGAGAATGTGCGCAGGCCTGTCGGATGCCGTATGAGCTGATCGTGGATGGTGCGGTGCGCGACCTTGGAGACCGTCGGTATCTCCTGTCGCCGAAAGATTTGGCGGCGGTGAAGGAAATTCCCGACCTCATTGCCCGCGGGGTGGTGAGTTTCAAAATCGAAGGCCGTCTCAAATCTCCCGAGTATGTCGCCGCAGTCACTGCCGTCTATCGCCGCGCGCTCGATGCCGCGATGGCGGACCGCGCATCGGGCCCCACCCCGGACGAAACCTATCGGCTGGAGATGACGTTTTCACGGGGCTTGAGCACGGGCTGGATGCATGGTGTGAACCACCAAGAACTCGTGGGCGCACGGTTCGGAAAAAAGCGGGGCGCCTTTGTCGGGCGGGTGGCCGAGACGGCCCGTGACCATGTGAGCGTCAAGGATTTCGAGGTTCCGGTGCGCCCGGGGGATGGCGTCGTCTTCGACACAGGCGGCGATACGGATCGCGAACAGGGAGGACGGGTTTATGAGGTGCGCGGAAATCAATTGTTCTTTGAACACGGGCACATCGACTTCGGAAAAATTCCTTCGGACACGCGGGTCTGGAAGACGGATGATCCCGCACTCAACCGGGAGCTGAGGAAATCGTATGCGGGAAAACTTTGCGGCCGTCCGGACCGCCGGGAGAAGCTGGATTTCATGGTGAGCGGATCGGCTAGGGCTCCGCTCGTGATCGAATGCCGTGGTCAAGCTGTCACCTCGCGACTCGCGCTGGAATCCGCCCGCACGCGCCCACTCACAACGGAGTCCCTCCGGTTCCATCTGGGAAAGCTCGGCGAAACAGCCTTTGAACTCGGAGACCTCACCAACCGCATCGAGGGAGAAGTCCTCCTGCCGATCTCCGAGCTCAATCGGATGCGGCGCGAGCTGGTTTCCGCACTGCCCGCTGCGCCCGTAGTGGCACAGGTCGCGCTGGAATCCCTCCTGCCTGCAAAGTCCGACGACCAACGACCGCCCGTCCTGCGGGTCCTCTGCCGGTCACACGACCAGCTTGTCGCCACACTGGAGGCCGGAGTGCGCGAAGTGATGGTGGATTACGAAGACATCCGGCGCTACCGCGAGGCCGTTGACACCGTTCGCGAAATCGATGGAGCCCGGATTTTTCTTGCGACCCCGCGCATTCAAAAAGCCGGCGAGGAGGGGTTCTTTAAGCTCATCGAAAATGGTGCTCCAGATGGGGTGCTCATTCGGAATGTCGGCGGCATCTCCCACTTTGCGAAAAGTCGGCTTTCTCGAATTGGGGATTTTTCCCTCAATGTTGCCAACCCGGTGACGGCTCAGGTTTTTCACCGCATGGGCTTAGAGCGAATGACGATTTCGCATGACCTCAATGTCGCGCAGATTGTCGCGCTGGCAAAGGCGGTGCCCTCCGATTGGCTCGAACTCACCCTCCACCACCACATGCCAATGTTTCATATGGAGCACTGCGTATTTGCGGCATTTCTCTCCGAAGGCACCGACCACACCAATTGCGGACGGCCGTGTGATCGCCACCGTGTTCACCTCCGCGACCGCGTAGGAATTTCTCATCCGCTGCGGGCGGATGTTGGATGCCGGAACACGCTTTTTCATGCCGTGCCGCAGTCGGGTGCCGGGTTCTACGAGAGTTTTCGCACGGTCGGAATCCGTCATTTCCGCATTGAGCTTCTCGAAGAATCTGCCGAGGAATCCCGGCGCATCATCCGAGCTTATCAAGACTTACTCCATGGAAGCATCGAGGGAAACAGCCTCTGGCGCGACCTCAAAGCCAGCAGCCAAGTCGGCGTCACCAGCGGCACCTACGAATAAACTTAGAAGAAGCAGGTGTGCCCGCGAATCTTGCGAATGCACGCGAATGAAATCAATTCAACGATGCAAAGAAGGCGGACGATTTTCTCTGCTCTGAACACTGAATCACTGAAAACTGAACACTGTCTTACGCTCCCGCGAGTTCTTTGCGGAAGTGCTCGATGGCGGCCTCGGCGGCTTCCATGGGAGTGCCTGCGGAGAGAGCCGCGCGCACTTCCGGACTTGCCAGCCAGGCCCGAGTTTTTTCGAGGGCCGTTGCGGGAGTTGCTGGCTTGGGAGCGATTGGGGGCGGCGGAGTTGGTGGAGTGGCAGGGACTTCGCCACCGCCGAGCCATGCTGTGAGTTCCGGCAGGATCTCTTCCGGATTTTGATACCGTTGCCAGGTCGCGTCCTCGTGGTCGGGATCCATCGAGGCAATAAACTCGGTTGCCAGTGCAAAGTTTGGGGAATTTGCATGAATGAATTCGCGGCACCTGTCGTTGTGCATTTTGAGACGTCCTTTGGTGCCGGTGCTGTATTTTTTAGGGGTCATAGGAAGATCCTCCGTGTGCGCCTTCCGGTCACCGATTCGTGGCCGCGAGGAAGGGGCGAATTTTTTCAGTCAGTTCTTTGAAGGTATCAAAGTTCACCTGTTGCTGTCCATCGCTCATGGCTTCGGCAGGGTTCGGGTGGACCTCCACAATGAGTCCATCTGCTTGCAGGGCAACAGCTCCGCAGCAAAGGGCAATGACCAGCTCCGAGCGTCCACAACCTTGGCTTGGATCCACAATCACGGGCAAATGGGATTCGCGCTTCGCAACGGCTACCGCCGCGAGGTCGAGCGTGTTGCGGGTATAGGTCTCAAAGGTCCGAATACCCCGTTCGCAGAGGAGGACATTTGGGTTGCCGTGGGCCAGGATGTATTCTGCGGCCAGCAGCCATTCTTCAATCTTCTCACTCATTCCCCGCTTGAGCAGGATCGGTTTTCCGGATCGAGCGCATTCGATGAGGAGTTGAAAATTCTGGGCATTCCGAGCACCGATTTGCAGGATATCCGCCGAGGCGGCGACATGTTCGACATCCCGTTCGCTGAGGACTTCGGTGATGATTTTCAGACCTGTTTCCTTGCGGGCGAGTTCCAGCAAGCGAAGGCCCTCTTTGCCGAGGCCTTGAAACTCATACGGTGAAGTGCGCGGCTTGTAAGCTCCTCCGCGGAGGATCGTGGCCCCTGCCGCCTTAACGGCCCGGGCGGTCGTGAGCAGTTGCTCTTCGCTCTCGACCGAGCAGGGTCCAGCCATGAGCACAAAATTTCCGTCACCAATTTTGACCCCATCGACATCGACGACAGTGTCCGTCGGATGAGATTCCCGGCTTGCGAGCTTGTAGCGTTTCTGCACGCGCAGGACGCTTTCGACCTGTGGCATGGCGGTGAGGGACTCAAGGTTCTGGTGTGTTCTCTCGTCCCCAATGGCAGCAATGACGGTTTGGGTCGCTCCAAAAATCGGAGCGGGTTCATAGCCGAGTTTAGAAACCTCGGCAATCACCGCATCCACCGCGTCTTTGGGTGAATGCGGGCGCAGAACAATAATCATGGATTAATACCGGTAGTGCTCGGGCTTGTAAGGGCCTTCGACTGGCACACCAAGGTATTCCGATTGGGCCTTGTTGAGCTTCGTGAGCACGACGCCAATTTTTCCGAGGTGGAGGCGGGCCACTTCCTCGTCGAGTAGTTTTGGCAGACGATAGACAGTCTTTTTGTATTTGTCCTTGTTCTGCCAGAGGTCGATCTGGGCAAGCGTCTGGTTGGTGAACGAATTCGACATGACGAAGCTCGGGTGACCGGTCGCACAGCCGAGGTTCACCAGACGGCCTTCGGCGAGCATATAGATGCTCTTCTTTCCGCCGGGCAGGTAATACCGGTCGTATTGAGGCTTGATCGTTTCGAGGCGCACTCCTTTGTGCTTTTTGAGGCGCTCGACCTGGATTTCGTTGTCGAAGTGTCCGATGTTGCAAACAATGGCTTGGTCCTTCATCGCGAGCATGTGCTCCAGGGTGATCACATCCATATTTCCGGTGGTGGTCACATAGATGTCGCCCACGCCGAGCGTGGTTTCGATGGTGTTCACTTGGAACCCTTCCATCGCGGCCTGCAAGGCGTTGATAGGATCGATTTCGGTCACGATCACGCGGGCTCCATAAGCACGAAGCGAATGCGCGCTGCCTTTGCCCACATCGCCATAGCCGCAGACGACGGCCACCTTGCCGGCAATCATCACATCGGTCGCGCGCTTGAGTCCGTCGGCAAGAGATTCGCGGCAGCCGTAGAGGTTGTCGAATTTGGATTTGGTCACGGAGTCGTTCACGTTGATCGCCGGAACGAGCAATTTGCCCTGCTCCGCAATCTGGTAGAGGCGGTGGACGCCAGTGGTCGTCTCCTCGGAGACGCCCTTCCATGCCTTGGCAACCTTAGTCCAGAATCCGGGCCGTTCCTTGGCCACGCGCCGAAGAAGGGCCTTGATGACGGAGACTTCATGGTTGTCGGTTGGCTGGTAGGCCCACTTGTCGCCTTTTTCTAGTTCGTAGCCTTTGTGGATGAGAATGGTGACGTCACCGCCGTCATCCACAACAAGCTGAGGTCCGAGGTTGCCGGGGAAAGTGACGGCCTTGAGCGTGAGCTCCCAGTATTCCTCAAGGCTTTCGCCCTTCCATGCAAAGACCGGTGTGCCCGTCGCCGCAATCGCAGCGGCAGCATGGTCTTGGGTCGAAAAAATATTGCAACTGGCCCAGCGGATGGTGGCACCGAGAGCGACAAGCGTCTCGATGAGGACCGCAGTCTGGATCGTCATATGCAGGGAGCCCGTGATGCGGACGCCCTTCAGCGGCTGTTGCTTGCCATATTTCTTGCGCAGCGAAACCAGGCCCGGCATCTCGTGCTCGGCAACGGAAATTTCTTTGCGTCCCCAATCCGCCAAAGCGATGTCGGCGACAATATAATCACTTCCCGCCGGCGTGGCGGCGGCATACTTGGAAAGGAGGGCGGTGGCGGAGGCTACTTCGGCGAGGACAGCAGCCGGGGACGGAGTTTTTTTTGTGCGTTTCATAATAAAGTTTTCAGTGTTCAGTTTTCAGTGTTCAGGGAAGAGGTTTGGAGGGAGATCAATTCTTGTCGGGTTTGCGGGTTTCTATGGATTGCCAGAGGCCTCGAAGCATGGCGGATATTTCTTTGGATTCGACGATCATTTTTGAGAAGGTTTCGCCGCTGATAGCGTCCAGTTTTTTTGCGATATAAAGTTGGGTTCGGAGTTCTCCGTTGGAGCCTAATGCGATATTCAGAAAGCGCTGGAAATCCTGTTGGGAATTTCGTTCGCTGCCCTCGGCGATGTTTGACGGAACCGAGAGGCCCGCTCTCTCGATTTGGTCTTTCAGCGAATACTTTCGGCAGTGTTCGAATTCTTTATAAATCTCTACACTCTGTCGACAGGCTCGCTGCCAGACATCCAGATTTTCAAAGGATCGATAAGCCATTTCTTCGCTGAATACTGAACCACTGAATCACTGAAAACTATTTCAGCGCTTTCTTAAGTGCCGCGATTTTGTCTGTGCGTTCCCATGTGATGTAGGGGTCGTCTTTTCCGAAGTGGCCGTAATTGGTGGTGCGGGAGTAGATCGGGCGCAGCAGGTTGAGCTGCTTGACGATGTCCGCAGGCTTGAAACTGAAGACCGCTGTCACGGCGCGTTCGATTTTTTGTTCCTCCACCTTGTTGGTTCCGAAGGTGTCGATGTGGATGCTGACCGGGTTCGGGTGTCCGATGGCGTAGGCAAATTGGACTTCGCAGCGGTCGGCGAGGCCTGCGGCCACGACGTTCTTAGCGACATAGCGGCCCATGTAGGCGGCGCTACGATCCACTTTCGACGGATCTTTTCCAGAGAACGCACCGCCACCATGGCGGCCCATACCACCGTAGGTATCGACAATGATCTTGCGTCCGGTGAGCCCCGAGTCACCTTGAGGTCCGCCCACGACAAACCGTCCGGTTGGGTTGATGAGGAATTCGGTTGTGGCGTCGAGGAAATCCTTAGGAATCACCTTGCGGATCACGTTAGCGATCAGGAAACGACGGATTTCGTCATTTTTCACATCATCGGTATGCTGGGTCGAAATGACGACATTGGTGACGCGCACCGGGCGGTCATCCTGATAAAGCACAGAGACTTGGCTCTTGGCGTCGGGGCGCAGCCATTTGACCTTGCCGGATTTGCGGATGCGGGTGAGTTCGCGTCCGAGGCGGTGCGCAAACATGATTGGCGCGGGCATGAGCTCGGGGGTTTCGTTGCAGGCGTAGCCGAACATGAGTCCTTGGTCTCCCGCGCCCTGCTCTTCGGTTGCTTTGCCGGCAGCGGCTTTGGCGTCCACGCCTTGGGCGATGTCCGGGCTCTGGCTGGTGAGAAGGTTGTTGATGAAGACGCGGTCAGCGTGAAAGACATCGTCGTCGTTCACGTAGCCGATCTCGCGGATCGCGGTCCGGATGATCTTTCCGACGTTGAGGGCGGAATCGAGCGAAGCCCCCTTGAGGCGCGGCACGGTGATTTCACCGCCGACGACGACGGTGTTGCTCTTGACGAATGTTTCGCAGGCGACTCGGCTCGTGCGGTCCAGGGTGAGGCAGGCGTCGAGTATGGCGTCCGAGATCGTGTCGCAAACTTTGTCGGGATGGCCTTCACCAACGGATTCAGAGGAAAAAATATAACGGCGTGACATAGAGAATAATGTGATTGGGTTGGATGTTGATCTTTACGTATCGAGATATGTAAATATATTCATGGGTGTCATGGCGTCAATAGGAAATTCACTTCGTATTCTCTCCGATCCGACGCGCCTGCGCCTCATGCTGCTGCTTGTCGAGGAGGAATTGACAGTTGCGGAGCTGCAAGAAATCCTTGGCATGGCGCAGTCCCGGATCTCCGCCAGCCTCGCCCAGCTCAAGCGCCAAGGCCTCGCCACAGACCGCCGGGTCGGGAAGAATATTTTTTACTTTGCGAGAGACGGGCGCGAGGGGATGGTCGGGGGGATTCTGAGTCAGGCGCGGGAGGAAATCGGTGAAGCGGCGCGGGACCGGGCGGCACTGGATCTGACGATGGGCCGACGCAAAGACCGGTCGGCGGAGTATTTCAACAAGCTGGCCGGGCGGTTCGGGCGGGTCTATGTGCCGGGACGTTCCTGGCAGGCGCTGGCACATGCTTTGCTGGGCCTGCTTCCGCCGATGGTGATCGCGGATTTGGGTGCTGGCGAGGGAACGCTCGCCCAGTTGCTGGCTCCCACAGCCAAAAAAGTGATCGCTGTGGACATCTCCGAAAAGATGGTGGAATTCGGAGCAGCTTTGGCGCGGGAGCACGGATTCCGAAACCTGGAATACCGGCATGGTGACGTGGAAAATCCGCCGATCCAACCTTCCTCTGTCGATCTGGTGCTCTTCAGCCAGGTGCTTCACCATGTGCCGAATCCGACACGTGCGCTGGAGGCGGCGCATCGGATTTTGAAACCCGGAGGACGTATCGTAATCCTTGATCTTGCCAGCCATGCCTTCGAGCAGGCCCGGGAAATGTATGCGCACGTCTGGCTCGGATTCGTGGAAATTGAACTCCACCAGATGCTGGCGAAAGCGGGATTCTCCCAAGTGCGCTCGTCCACGGTGTCGAAGGATCCTGACCCTCCACATTTTCAGACCCTGCTTGTGACCGGGATTCGGTGAGGTTGCTGATGGAGCGATCAAAAAAGGAAAATAAGAATTAGCCGCAAAGATCGCAGAGGTACAGAAAAAAGAACTCACGCAAAAGTAAAACTGCTTTAGAAGATCCCCCCCCGGAGGCAGGCCCTGGTTGCACAGAATCAAAAGCGGAAGAAACTTGGGCTGCCGAAAGTTCAGACCTCACTAAAACGACCTCGATTGGTGCAAAGGGCGAGCAAGTCTAAATCCTCCAAATCTTTGAGGTGAGGCGGGGCGTTGTGTTAGGTTTGGGCAACATCGTGGATGCGAATGCTGATTTGTTCCTTGCGGGTGAG
>JBBQRY010000013.1:0-17385 GCA_038214335.1 Chthoniobacterales bacterium | reverse complement strand
TTTTCCGCACTCGTCGTGCGCAGCCAAACAAAAGTCACCGCTGCCGTTCTCGAAGCCGCAACGAACCTCAAAGTCGTCGGTCGCGCGGGGGTCGGCGTGGACAATGTGGATGTCGATGCCGCGACCCGGCGTGGGGTGATCGTGATGAACACGCCAGGCGGAAATACGATTTCGACCGCCGAACACGCGTTTTCACTTCTCATGAGCATCGCTCGCAGCATTCCCCAAGCGGATGCCAGCGTGAAGGCCGGAAGGTGGGACCGCAAAAAATACGAAGGCGTCGAGCTCTACAACAAGACGCTCGGAATCCTTGGCATGGGGCGCATCGGCACCGAGCTGGCGCGCCGGGCGATTGCCTTCGGAATGCGCGTGCTGGCGTATGATCCCTACCTCTCGGTCAGTCGGGCCCGCAGCCTTCAGGTGGAGCTGGTCGAAGACCTGGAAGCCCTCGTGCCGCAGGCCGATTTCCTTTCGATGCACATGCCGCTCACCGATGAGACCCGCCACATGCTCGACTCCCGCCGCCTCGCGCTCTGCAAAAAAGGTGTCCGCATTGTCAACTGCGCCCGCGGCGGACTCATCGACGAATCCGCACTAAAGGAAGCCCTCGAGACCGGCCATGTCGCCGCCGCCGCCCTCGACGTCTATGAAGTCGAGCCCCCTCCTGCCGAGTTTGCCCTCCGCGCCCTTCCCAATATCGTTTTCACCCCGCACCTTGGAGCCAGCACGGCTGAAGCGCAGGAAAACGTGGGCATCGAAATTGCCCAAGCGATCCGCGCCGCACTGCTTGAAGGCGAAATCCGCAATGCGGTCAACATGCCGAGCATCGACGCCAAAACCGCCGCCATCGTGAAACCCTACCTCACGCTCGGGGATAAACTCGGACGCTTTGCAGCTCAGCTCGGTCCGAAACGCAATGACCGAATCGTCATCACCTACGGCGGCAAAGCGACCGAGATGCCGACCGAAGCGATCAGCCGCGCGATCCTCACCGGATTTCTCAAAAATGTGGGCGGCGAAGAAGTCAACAGCGTCAACGTCCGCACGATGGCCGCCACTCTTGGCCTGAACATTGAAGAGGTCCGCTCCAGCGAGCAGACCGACTTCAACGAGTGGCTGCACATTGCCGTGTTTAGCGGCGAGAGCCAAGTCTCGGTCGGCGGCACATTTTTCGGTGCCAAAAACGAGCCGCGCATCGTGCGCGTCAACAGCCGCCCCGTCGAAGTCACCCCATCTGGAGCGGTTCTCCTTCTCGAAAACAAAGACCGCCCCGGCATCGTCGGCCACATTGGCACGCTGCTCGGCAAAGAGAATATCAACATCGCCAGCATGAGCCTCTCGCGCACCGAGCAGGGTGGCCGCGCCCTCACCCTCCTCAACCTCGACAGCATCCCCGATGCCGCAGTGCTCGCCAGGCTCTCGTCCGATCCCGATATCTACGCAGCTCAAGTGATCTCGCTCTGAGTGATCAGCCCGACGAGTTTCTGCTCATTCTCGCAGGCGGCTTTGGAAGACTTCGTAGATCCACTTGCGCGGGCCTGCGAAAACACAGGCGGTTCGGCGAGCTGGCTTTTGCGCCAAGCTTCCAGCCACGCATCGGCGATCAGGCGATGACCTGCCGCTGTCGGGTGGACGCCATCTTCCGACCAGTGGACCGGAGGGTGCCAACTGCACGCCGCCGCAAATTCAAAGCTCTGAGTGCTGACACTTCAGCAAGCTTGCCCGGCACCGGGCGCGATGGTAGGATATCCGCATGAAGACCACACTGCTTGTTTTGCTTTCCATGGCAGGCTTCGCGATGGCGCAGGATTTCGTGGCGCCAGCCGGACGCCAGCGCACAATTGTCCGGGAGCTGGAGCCGGCGCGACCTACGATCGAGGGAATGGTGAAAGAAATCTTCACGAAGAAACCTTGGCAGGCGATCAACCCGCTGGCGCCGAAATCCTACGGCTCCGGCGAGCGGTTCGTCTCGAAGGATATCGCGGGAGGCACACCGGTTCAGGCGCGAACCCTCACGCTCGTTGGCGTTGAGTGGTAAGCCGTGCGTGGTCGCGTTCTGCGCGACGTTTTTACGGCCAGAGATGCTGCATATTTACCGGCATCTGACCGGATTGCGCACCTATGCGCCGCGGGTGATCACGCAGAAACTCGATGGGCAGTGGCCGGGCGTTCCGGTGGAGGTCATTCCGCGCTCGACATGGCGGTTTCTGTCGCGGGGGATCGAGCGCTGGAGCGGGCGTCCATGGCAGGTCGGCGGGTCGGAAACCCGCTCGATCCTCCGCCTGATCGCGAGCTCCGAAACACGACTCCTCCATGTTTTTTTCGGCAATGTCGCTATCCACCTTCTGCCACTCCTGCGCCGGTGTCAGGTTCCTGTTGTGATTTCCTTCCACGGGTCGGATGTCACCGGCTCAATGGCATCGCCGGCATTCGCTTCCGTACGTCAGGAGATGTTCCAGCGAGCGGCGCTCGTGCTCTGCCGCTCCCAACAATTGGCCGACCGAGTCGCGGAGCTCGGTTGCGATCCCGCCAAGCTGCGCATCATGCGCACCGTAATTCCTGGGATTGATTTTGAGGAACGTCCTCCTGCCGCAGACGGCCAATGGCACCTCGTGCAGGCGTGTCGGCTTGTTCCAAAAAAGGGCCTCGGCTCGACCCTGCGCGCGTTTGCGGAGTTCCTGCGCTCGCACCCACAGGCCAAATTGACCATTGCCGGCGAAGGCCCGATGGATTCTGAACTTCGCAAACTCGCAACCGAGCTCGGCATCGCCGCCCGCGTGGACTTCACAGGATTTCTCCCGCAACCCCAGCTCGCCGACCTTCTCAAATCCGCGCATATTTTCCTCCACCCCAGCGAAACCATCGCGGGCGATGTCGAAGGAATTCCCAATTCCCTGCTGGAGGCCATGGCCTCGGGCCTGCCAGCCATCGCGACCCGCCATGGCGGAATCCCGGAAGTCATCACCGATCATGAAACAGGCTTGCTCTGCAACGAAGCAGATCCCGCGGCGCTCGCACGTGCCATGAGCAAACTGGTCAGTGACCGTCCCCTCGCCGCTCGCCTCGCTCGGCAAGGATCGGATTTCGTCCGGGAAGAATTCTCCGCCGACCGCCAAATCAAAAACATCGAAGCCCTCTACAACGAAGCGTCTGGATAGACCCGATACGCCTTATTCGTTTTGGCACACATTTGACATCAAATCTACATGCTGTTAATGATGACATCATGACACGGACGCAAATTCAATTGCCCGATGAGCTTTATCGGCGAGCAAAAACCTTTGCGAAACGCCGCGAGATTTCCCTAGCCGAAATGTCGCGTCGCGGGCTGGAGATGTTTCTTGATCGCTATCCGGTAGCGACAGCCTCGGAGTGGAAGCTGCCGGAGGTGGACTGCGGAGGCCTGCTGGTGCCGCTCGAGGAGTTCCATGCCTTGAGTGCTGAGGAGGAAACCTTTCGTAGTCTGCGATGATCGGCATCGACACCAATATCCTGTTTGCCGCGTTGGTGCGTCACCATGCGCAGCACGCGAAAGACTTCGAGGAGTTCGGCTTTTCCCGGGTTTGGAACCCGTTGGACGCGGGTTGACACCAAAAGCCTTTTCATGAGGTTTCCTGTTTACTTGATGAAATAGCCGGAAGCCTTCCACTGGCCGTCAGCTTCGTGTGTGAACGTGACGGTCTCCACGGCTGATCTTTTTAATTGCCGTCGTCAATTCCGGCCAGCCACGTTTGCGCGGCGCTGACGGCTGCCTTTTGGGCGTCGGTGACAGACGGGGCCACGGCTTCCGGTTTTGTCGGAGGCGTGCCCGACAATGCAGCGACCACCTCGCCCGGCTCGCTGTTCCCCTTTGGTAGTTTTTCCAGTTCCGTGACGGCCCAGTCCTCCATCGCCAAGCCAACCATCCGAACAAGGAGCGTGGTGTCGGAATTGCCGAGTGCCTTCCCGCACCGTCTGAGCGATTCCAAATAATTACGAGCTTGGGCAAAATTCTTTTTTGCTGCGGCATCCACTCCCGCAGTCCCCACTGCTCGCATGAGCTTATTCAGCGCATCAAACTGCTCTGTCAGCTCGCTGGATTTTGTCGCCGAGGGGAGAGCCTGGAACTGATCCTCGCTGAGACTGAGTATTGAGCCGGAATCGAAGATCGGGGTCTCGGTCCAGTCTGTTTCCAAGAAGAGCTGAATCGCTGCTGCTTCGCCCTCATTCCGCCACGCAGCTAGGACTTGCCGCATCACTGCCGGTTTGTTCCGATCCGGTTCGTTTTCCTGGCCGACGAGTTTTGCTAGGCCGAAGTCCGCGACTTTCACGCATCCGCGCCGGTCGAGCAGGATGTTCTCCGGCTTGATGTCGCGGTGGACGATCCCCTTGTCGTGCGCGAATTGGAGCGCTTCGCAAGATTCATCATTGCAAATTGGACGGTCTTTACGGAAATTGGACGCACCACATGCCAGAAAAACCCGAAAAGCCAACTCTCGAAACCGCCATGCAGCGGATTTCCAGCATTGTCTCCGAGATGGAGGATGGAAACCTCCCGCTAGAGACCCTCATTGTGCGCTACGAAGAGGGCGTCGGTCTTGTGAAACTCTGTCAAGAAAAGCTGGATGCCGCAGAAAAGAAAATCCAAATCATCACCCGCGACGCCCGTGGGGTGACAGGCATCAGCGATTTCGAGGAGCAGAATGCCTGAAGCCATGGACGGGTGCCCGTAAGGCTCCGCCCGACTCAGAACTTCCCCATGCCAAAACGCTCAGAATTCCCCCTCCTTGACGGCATTCACGGTCCGGCCGATGTCAAAGCTCTCCCGGCCCATGCCATGCCCCAGCTCGCTTCCGAGATTCGTGGCGAGCTCATCCGCGTGCTTTCCAACACCGGCGGACACCTCGGACCCAACCTCGGAGTCGTCGAACTCACCCTCGCCCTCCACCGCGTTTTCGAGACCCCGAAGGACAAATTTATTTTCGACGTAAGCCACCAAGGCTACGTCCACAAGCTGCTCACCGGACGCCGGGATCGGTTTCCCTCGATTCGGCAATACGAAGGCCTCAATGGATTTCTCCTCCGCAGCGAAAGCGAGCACGATGCCTATGGGGCCGGACACGCCGGCACCGCCCTCTCCGCCGGCCTGGGTATGGCCGCTGCGCGGGATTTGCTCGGCGGCAAGGAACATGTTGTCTGCGTCGCAGGCGATGCCGCCTTCACGTGTGGGGTCAGCTTCGAGGCGCTTAACAATGTCGCATCCACCACGAAACGCCTCATCATTGTCCTCAACGACAACGAGTGGTCGATTGCAAAGAATGTTGGTGCGATTGCCGATTACCTCAGCCGCATCGTGACGAATCCTGCCTACGCCGGTCTCCACGACAAAGCCGCCAAATTTGTTGAGTGGATCGGTGGCAAGGGAGCCCGCAAACTCGCCCACCGCGCCGAAGTCGGCCTCAAAAGCCTGCTCACCCCCAGCGTCATCTTCGAGGATCTTGGCATCCGGTATTACGGGCCGATCGACGGACACGACACCGCTTTGCTCACTGAGACGTTTGAGTTTCTGAAATCCCAAAACGAACCAGTCATCCTCCACATCCTCACCCAGAAAGGCAAAGGCTACGCGCCCGCTCTGGAACGGCCGGACAAATTTCACGGCCTCGGTAAGTTTCACCTCGATACCGGCGAAACCCCTACCTCACTCACCCCAACGTATTCCGAACTGCTCGGTTCCTCGCTCACTGGATTCGCGGACCACAACAACAAAATCGTGGCTATCACCGCCGCTATGCCCACCGGCACGGGACTTGTCGGATTCGCACAAAAACATCCCAGCCGGTTTTTTGATGTCGGCATCGCCGAGGAACACTCCGCCATTTTTGCCTGCGGGCTCGCCGCCCAGGGAATGAAACCCTTTCTTGCGATCTACAGCACGTTCATGCAGCGCGCCTACGACATGATCCTGCACGACATGGCCTTGCAGAATCTCAATGTCGCGCTTTGCCTCGACCGCGCGGGTCTCTCAGGCGATGACGGCCCCACCCATCACGGACTCTTCGACATCGCCTACCTGCGCCCCGTCCCGGGCTTGGTCCACATGCAGCCCAAGGATGAAGAAGAATTTGTCGATATGCTCTGGACCATGGTCCACCACCACGACGGACCCATCGCCATCCGGTATCCGCGCGGAGCAGGCACCGGAGCCGTTCCGAAAAAAAATCCGCAATTGCTCGAAATCGGAAAATCCGAAGTTCTGCGTCACGGCTCCCGCGTCGCCATCATTGCCCTAGGGAATATGTGCGAACTCGCCCTCGAAGCCGCCGCCACCCTCGAAAACTCCGGCATCAGCACCGCTGTCATCAACGCCCGCTGGATCAAACCCCTCGATACCGCAACCATTGAATTTTTCGCCCGCGGCTGCGATGTGCTCTGCACTGTGGAAGACCACGTGCTCCTCAATGGCTTCGGATGCGCGGTCATGGAACACCTCTCCGAACAAAAAATCTCGACCCCTGTCGTGCGCATCGGATGGCCCGACCAGTTCATCGAGCATGGCACGGTTCCCATCCTCCGCGCCAAATACGGACTCACCCCCCAAGCCGCCGTCGAAAAAATCCTTGGGGCACTCCCTACCCAAAAGTCCCGCGCCATCCCCTCCGTCGCCTGACGACGTTTGCAGCCTCACCCTCGCGGATGAAATTTTTTCACGATGGCTTTGAGTCCGCTTTTTTCAACGTGTGTATAGATTTGTGTGGTAGAAATATCGGCATGCCCGAGGAGTTCTTGGATGATGCGCAGATCTGCCCCCCCCCCGAGAAGATGAGTGGCAAAGCTATGCCGCATGAGGTGCGGATACACATTGGACTCGATGCCAGCGCGCGCAGCGTATTTTTTGACGAGCTGCCAGATCCGTTGAGGAGTTAGTTTTTTTCCGCGCACGGAGAGGAAGGTTTCTGCCCCCGAGCGCGGCTTCACGAGGGTGGGACGTTCGGTGTGGAGGTAACGTCCGATGGCCGCAAGGGCCGGTTCGCCGACCGGGATGAGGCGGGTCTTATTTCCTTTGCCGGTCACCCGGATGAATCCGCTCTCAAAATCGAGGTTTTCCAAACGGGCATCGCAAAGCTCGGAGACCCGGAGTCCGCTCGAATACAGCAACTCGAGCATCGCACGATCTCGGAGACCCAGCGGATCGGGCGGCCCCACACTCTCAATGAGACGCCGCACGGCTTCGGGACCAAGCGTTTCCGGGAGGTTTTTGTCCGGGCGGGGAAGGGTGAGCGTCTCCGCAGGATTGCGCGTCCAGCCGTGGCGGGATGTGAGGAACCGGAAAAAAATGCGGATTGCGACGGCATCCAACCGGATCGTCGAGGCCTGCAATCCGGAGCGCTTGCGGAAGGCGAGAAAGTTTGTGATGTGCTCGGGTTCAATCGATTGCCATGTCAGGCTCTCGCGGGTGCTCCACTCTGCAAACTGCTCCAGACTGCGCTGAACGATGAGCTGGTAATTATCCGAAAGCCCGCGCTCCGTCGCCAGATACATGAGGAATGGATCGATTTCGGCGTTCACAAACGAAGAAGTTTTCAGTCTTAGGTTTTAAGTGGGGAAGGTTACTGGGCATTTTTCCGAGCGGAGCGCGGGCCGGAGGGTGGCCGCCCCCGGCCGCCTTGGGAGTGGATGGGGTGTCACGCTGGATCGGGAGCAGGGCGAGGATGCCCCGCCTCCGGCCGCCTTCGGCGGAGGAACATCTGGGGAGGTTACTGGGCATTTTTCCGAGCGGAGCGAGGGCCGGAGGGTGGCCGCCCCCGGCCACCTTGGGAGTGGATGGGGTGTCACGCTGGATCGGGAGCAGGGCGAGGATGCCCGGGCTCGGCTGCAGGTTCAGGCATGGTTTGACTCGCAAGTTCCAGCTCGGTCGCAGGTTCGATTTGGGGCTCGGCGACAGCTTCGGGTTCGGAGGCGGGTTCTTCGAGGAAGTCGTGGTGGACGGCGTCTTCGCTGGCGAGGTTGGCGGATTTTCCGAAGGAGTCTGCGACGGTGAGTTCGGGTTGGTTGGGATCAGCTTTGCCGCTGAATTTGACGCTGACGAGTTTGCTGATGCCGTGTTCTTCCATGGTCACGCCGTAGAGCATATCGGCGCGGCTGATCGTGCGTTTGTTGTGGGTGATGACGACAAACTGGCTTTGGCCGATGAAGCGGTCGAGGATTTTGATGAACCGGCTGATATTGGATTCATCGAGGGGGGCGTCCATTTCATCGAGCACGCAGAACGGGCTGGGCTTGACCATGTAGATGGCGAAGAGCAGCGACACGGCGGTCATGGTGCGTTCTCCACCCGAGAGCAGGCTCACACTTTGGAGCTGCTTGCCGGGGGGTTTGGCGATGATTTCGATGCCGGACTCGAGGGGGTCGGAATCATCCACGAGCATGAGATTCGCGCGTCCGCCGCCAAAGAGTTCGGTGAACATCTCTTGGAAGTTGACGCGGATCTTTTCAAACGTTTCGGCGAAGAGTTCCTTCGTCGTGCGATTGATTTTTCCGATGACTTCGAGGAGCTCGGCCTTCGAGTTGACGAGATCGGCATTTTGTTTTTCGAGAAAAACGTATCGCTGTTCGAGTTCGTCGAATTCTTGGATGGCATCGACGTTGACGGGTCCCATCGACTCGACTCGTTCGGTGAGTTCGGCGACGATTTCCTCAATGCGCTCCCATGGGATTCCTTCGCCTTCTTGGGGTTCGGAGGGTTGTGGGGATTCCTCTTCCGGCGGAGGTTCGGAAGGTTCGGACTCACCGGTGTCCGATCCTGGCTTACGCTTGTCCCGATCCCGGAAAGCGACGAGGAGGGCGTAGGTATCGGGCTGGAAGGCTTCGAGATCAAGCTGGTAGCGATGGGACACGTGATCACGCACGTTTTCCATGCGCATCGTGGTCTGGGTGGATTTCACCTCAATGCGTCCGCGTTCTTCTTGGATGCGGACGAGCTGCTGGCGGGCGGTGCGCAGGGATGTTTCGAGGGCATCGGCATTGCCATGGACTTCGGCGCGCGCGGCGGTGAGGGACGTCAGGCGGGTTTCTCCCTCGGAGAGCGATTCCTGCCATTCGGAGATCGAGACCTGGAGGGAGGCATTTTCGGCGGCGAGAGATTCGATCCGGCGCTCGTAATTTGTGATATCAACCCGGCGGGAGTCCAGGAGTTCGGAGAGCTCGGTGAGGCGGGCGGACATCGGACCGCGCTGGCGATTCAGGTTATCTTGCTGCTGGCGTTCGGTGGCCACGCGGACGCGGATTTCGTTGAGCGCATCGGAGGCGGCGCTTTCGCGTTCGCGGGCGACTTGGACGCGGAGTTCGGCCTCGCTGCGTGAGACCCGGCAGGCTTCGACGGCGGAGGAGGCCTCGGCGATGGTGGATTCGAGTTCGGAGAGGTGGGCGAGGCTGGCGCGGAGGGATTCCTCAATCGAAACAGTCTCGCGAGAGAACGACGAGCGCTTAGCTTCGGCATCGGCCAGTTGGCGCTCAAAGTGGCGGCGTTCGTTTTCGAGCGAGGCGGCTTCCACTTGGGCCACTTGCACGCCGTCGCGGCCCGCGTGTAGGCGCTCGGCTACGGCATCAAGGGCCTCGCTGGCACGGGATTTTTCGGACGCCAGATGTTCGAGCCGGAGGCTGGCTGCCGAGAGTTCGGAATCGAGCTGGGCAATCTGGGCTTTGCGTTGGAGGGCAGACTGACCGGTATTCTCGCCAGAGGCTCCACCTTGGATGATTCCGCTCACTGCCACGAATTCGCCGTCGAGCGTGGCATAGGCGAACCCCGGATGCTGCGGACGCAGACGAAACGCGGTCTCCAGGTTTTCGACCATAAGCACTCCGGCAAGCAGGTGCCGCGCGAGGTCGGAGGCATCTCCCGCTCCGCTCACACAGTCCGACGCCCGCCCAAGGACCCCAAAGGGCAACTCCTGATACGGGGCAGCGCTGTGTGCAATCCATTCCGCTGGAATCACATGGGCGCGACCGAGTTTGTTGCGAGAGAGCGTGAGCAGGGCGGCTTCCGCTACGCCGGTATCTTTGAAGACAATGGCTTGGAGGGCTGAGCCGAGAGCTGCTTCGATGGCGGGGATGAACTTGGTTTCGACCTGGATATGCTGGGCCAGTGCGCCCTGAATGGCCGGACTGAAAAACGTGGGATTATCCAGTCCGTGAAGCACGGCCTGTGTGCCTTCATCAAACCCTTCGCCTTGCTCCTGAAGCTGGCGGAGCACTTCCAAGCGGGATTCGATGCCTGCGGCCTCCTTGCCGGCGACCGAGAGAACCGCTTCGGCATTTTGGCGGGCGTGGCCGGCGGCTTCGTGTGCGGACGTGGCCTCGGCGACTTCCGCCTGGGTGTGCTCCACTTTCAGGCGGGCGGATTCCGACCGTCGCAGGATGTCTTCGAGGGCGGTCGAGATGTCACCGGCGAGTTTCGTGGCCGTATCGGATTCGCCCTGTAGCAGGCGCAGCCGGGTTTCGCCGGATTCGCGCCGTCCGGCTGCCGAAGAAATGTCTCCTCGCAACGAGCCGAGCCGCGCTTCGAGGCGGGAAATCTCGCCGCCAGTCTGCTGGATTTCGCGTTCAATGCCTCCGCGCTCCTCGCGGGCCATGCGCACTTTTTCATTATGCTCGTTGAGCGCATCTTCGTGTCCGCGCAGGGTCTCGATCATTTGGCTCAGCAATGAATCTGTTTGCTCGATCTGCTGTTGCTGGGCGCGAATTTTTTCCTCCGCTTGCGCAATTTCCGAACGATGCCGGTCGATCATTGAGGCGGCTTCGGTCGTGCGCTCGGCATTCGTCTGAATCCGGTTCTCCGCGGAAAAAATCCGATTTTTCACCGACTGGAGTTCCTCGCGGGCAACGGAGGTTTCGGAGTCCAGTTCATCGAGCCGCTGGCGGAATCGGGCGAGTTCGGTTTCCTGGACCGCGAGTTCCTGCTCGTGAATCGCGCGGGCGGATTCTCCTTGCGAAAGTTGGTTGGCGAGGGACTCCAGTTCGTCAGCCAGCGAGCGGTAGTTCCGGTGGGAAAGGTGGGTGTCGAACGTCCGCAGATCCTGCATCAGGGACTGATATCGGCGCGCTTTGCCGGCTTGACGCTGGAGCGAACCAATCTGGCGCTTGACCTCTTTGATGATGTCCTGCACGCGGACGAGATTGACTTCCGTGTATTCGAGTTTCCGGAGCGCCTCTTTTTTTTGAGCCTTGTATTTCGTGATTCCGGCGGCTTCTTCGAAAATTGCACGCCGGTCCTCGGGGCGGCTGCTGAGGATCTGGTCGATCTTCCCCTGCTCCATGATCGAATACGCGCTGCGTCCCACGCCGGTATCCATAAAAAGCTGGTGGATATCCTTGAGCCGACACGAGGTCTTGTTCAGAAAATATTCGCTCTTTCCGTCGCGATAGACCCGGCGGGTGATGCGGACCTCGTTCCATTCCACGCC
Organism: Chthoniobacterales bacterium; assembly: GCA_038214335.1. Classification (GTDB taxonomy): domain Bacteria; phylum Verrucomicrobiota; class Verrucomicrobiia; order Chthoniobacterales; family Terrimicrobiaceae; genus QYQL01. The sequence goes on along the minus strand of JBBQRY010000013.1, from coordinate 5,944 downwards.
AAGTTCTTTCTCGCATTCGGCAAACGTCATCGAGACCTCCGCCATCCCCAGAGCCGGACGGCTATCGGTGCCGCTGAAAATGACATCCGCCATCTCCCCGCCGCGCAACGCCTTGGCACTCTGCTCGCCGAGAACCCACCGGATCGAGTCCAGAACATTCGACTTCCCGCATCCATTGGGTCCCACAATCGCGGTGACCCCGCGATGAAAGTTGAGCGTCGTCTTGGGTGCGAACGACTTGAATCCGATGATTTCCAATGATTGCAGATACATGAGTGGGCAAAGACAGTATTTGGATTTTCGGGAAACGTAAATGCCTGTCCGACGGTGGCAAGCGAATTACAAGGACCAAGGAATTGTCATTCGGCGGGAGCATTCATGAAATCGGCTTACACAACCGCTGCGATGCGATCCACGCGAAACGTGCGCCGGGCATTACGCTTGTGGCAGAATGCCTCCGCATAAATGCCTTGGTAGCCTTCGACGGTGAAGCCGCCCAGTGGCTGACCCCTTCAATGCGGAAGCTCATGCGGGTGCGGAATCGGCTGGAGGGTGGGTGGAGGACCTTGGAGGTAGAGCCAGCGGGCGTTGAGGGTGGGGAGGATCTTTTGCCAGCCGGGTTTGCGCTGAAGCACGGACTGGAGGGCGTCGTAGGAGGCACGGTAATCGAGTCCGTGGCTCGAGAGGTGGCCTTCGTAGCCGCAGAGGACCGGGCGTCCGAGGAGGATGACCGGGTGGTTGTAGTTCGGCTCGATGGCGATGGTGTCTCCGAGCGGAACGTCGGCCAGAAATTTGGCGGTGGTAGCGAGTTCCGAGCGGGAGGCGAGTTTGTAGCCGTGGCGCGCATCAAGCCCGCCCAGCAGGGAGACCGCTCCGGAGAAAAAGAGGAGGAAGCAAACGAGGGCGCGGATGGCGGGATGCCAGCGGGCGATCATTTGCCAGAGGAAGGGAGTGCAGGTGATCCAGGCCCAGAGGAACAATTTCGTATTGTCCCACTCCCACTTGGCAAACGAGACAAGGAAGCAGAGCAGAAAAACGGCCAGCCCGGTTCCGGCAAAGCACACGGTTTCGGGGTCGGGCTTGCGGATGATCCTCACCGCAAGCAGGAGCAGGAGCGGAAGCGAAATGCCAAAATTGAGGAACCAAAACGCCCAGCCATCTGCCATCCATCCGGGTGCCCAATGCAGTCCGCTGCTCGCAGCAAATCTGCCGCTGACAAAATAAACGGCGACAGTCGCGGGAAGGAAGGCGGCACCGACAAACGCCAGCAGGAATTTCCGCCGGGCGGGCACGACGACAAACGCACAGGCCAGAACAAGGCTCAGGAAAAGGAAGGCGTGAACATTGAAGAGGGGCATTGCCACATAGAGGAGGAAGCAAACCCATGCCGGCACCCCGAACTCGCTGCGGAAAAATTCCTGCCGCCAAGCGTCGAGAAGAAAGAGTCCGGCTGGAAGCGCAAACAGGAGCCCGCGCTGGGTCACCACCATGCTCAGGAAAAAATTCTTCCATGCGACGGCGTTCTGGAAGTCGGTGATTTGTCCGGTTTGGAAGACAAGGAATCCGACGAATCCGCCATTGAAGAGGATGGCGGCGAGGGCGAAGGCGCGGCCCCAGCGCCAGAGCGCCCATGCGGCGAGGGATGCCCCGCCGAGGCCGACCCAGACGAGTCCGCGTTCGACCGGCACGCCGACCAGCGCAAGGAGCGCGTTGAAGAGGTCCATACCGACCGGATAGACCAGCGAGGTTCCTGCAAGGATCGGGCTATCCGGCCAAAACCCGACGCCTCCTGCAAGGTAGCGAATGAGGTCGAGGTGGAGGGAAATGTCGCCAAGGTTGTTGGGCGAGAGGATGCGCCACTCATCGCCGACCGCGTAGATCAGCCAGAGGAACGCCCGCAGCGAGACCAGCCCAAAAATCACCAGCATCAGAATGTCCCATGCGTTCGGAGTCCGGCGCTGACCGCTCGGGACAAGCCTCCATGTGGCGAACCCCGCAACGGCTCCGACCCCGAGTGTCCCCCATGCGAGCGGCGTGGAAAGTCCGCCGAAAGCGAATCCGGCGACGAGGGCGGCGCAGACACTCGATGCCACGAAAACCAGCATGGCGGCAGCGGCTTTCATGCGGCGTTACGGACGGAACTCGGGTTCGGCATCGAAGGTGTCCTGGAATGCCTGCTCGGAGAAGTAGGCGGTGCAATTTTCCTGTGCGCTGCGGAGTCGGAAGTGGCGCTTGAAATACGGACGTCTGAGGTGTTTTTCGACATCAGCTTCACGGTTGGTTTCCACCGCGATGAAGTCCGCATTCCAATCCGAAGGCAGTTGTTTGTCACCGTAGTAGCCGACGCGGGTGAAGTCGCCGAGGATCCACGGCAAGGGATAGTAGCTATCGAGAAGTATCAGGCCCGGCAGGTGGTAGGCGCGGGGGTCTTTTTCCGCCAGCGCGAGCAGCGGATCGGTGAGGGTGCGGATTTCCGGATACGTCTGCACATAGACATAAGGTTCCGAATCGTCGGTGAAGCGGTAAAAATTCAGCCGCCAGCACAGGAACACGGAGCCCGCGAGAAGCGGAGCGGCCACCGCCCATGGCAGCCAGGATTTTTTCCAGCGCGCCGCCGCCTCGTCCAGCAGAGCTCCCAGCACGAGGTAAAACGGCCAGATCATGGAAATGATGCACCATGGGGTTTTGTAGGGGATGATCGAATACGCGAGGACCACGCCGCCTGCCATGATCGCCGTGTAGCGCAGGCGGGCATCCGACGGACCCACGTAGCGCAGGCAGGCGATGAGCCCGGCGAGCGCCGGCCATTCGTAGGCCGCCATGAGTGCGAACCAGTAGTAGTTGATGGGTCCAAGTTGATGGCCGGATTTTTCGTGTCCGGCGGCTTCCACGCCGGTATGGAACCATGCGCCAAACGTCTGATACAGGCCTTTGAGCGAGGAGAAATCGAGGAAATTGCCGGAGTAAAAGAACACGATGAGCAATGCCGCGAGGCCTCCTGCCAGCACGGCATCATCTTTGCTCCAGAGCTGGCGGGCGATGGGCAGGGGCGGGCGTGAGGGCAGCACACGCTGCCATGCTGCCAGCACGAGTCCGGCCAGAACGAAACTTCCGATATGGAGCACGTAAGTTTCTTTCGTGAGCACAAGGCCCGCAGCGGAGAGGACTGCTGTGAAAAAAAATCGGCGGGCACCGGATTGCCAAAGCCCGATCACTCCCCAGAGGAGCAGGATCGAGAAGAGGGCCTGCCAGGACTCGTGGATCGAATAGCGTCCGTAAAAGACAAACGCCGGCGAGACCGCCATCGCTAGGGCGGCGAGGCGAGCAGTGCGCACACCAAAAAACTCGCGGAACCGGAGGAGCGCCCAGACGCAGAGCACGCTGGCAAGGATGGCGGGCAGACGCAGTGCCCACAGGTGGCGTCCGAAGAGGGTCTGCGACAGAAAGACCGCATAGAAGTGCAGGGGCCCATGGTAGTTCGTCGGGTCGTAGTGGTAGAACCCGCGAGCGGTCATTTGATCCGCAAACCAGCCGTTCACGCCCTCGTCGAAATGGGCGGGTTTGAGCTCGATGAGCCAGACGCGAAGAAAGATCGCGATCAATAAAATCGCGATTTCTATGAAAGGGAGCTTTGACAGGCGGGCCGACACCCGTTTGGGATAATCTGATTACCCATGTCGGATCAAGCACCACCCGTCAGTATTGTCATTCCCGCCCGCAACGAAGAGGACCGCTTGCCGTCGTCCATGCGAGCGATTCGGCGTGCGTTTCCCTCTGAGCCATGGGAGTTCCTAGTGGTCGTCGAGCCCGGCACGGACCGCACCGAGCAGGCTGCTCGCCGCGAGGCTGCGGCGGATTCCAGGTTCCAGATCATCGCGAATCCGACCGCTCACGGCAAGGGGTTCGCAGTCAAAACCGGCATGATGCGGGCGGCGGGGGATTGGATATTTTTCATGGATGCGGACCTGAGCGTGCCGCTGCGCTGCGTGCGGGAGTTCTTGCTTCACACGGAGTCTGCGGACGTGCTCATGGGTTCGCGCCGACATGCGGAGAGCCGGATTCCGGTGCGCCAGCCGTGGGCGCGTGAGTCGGCGGGGCGGGTATTTAATCTCGTCCTCCGGGCAGCACGGGTGACCCGATTCTCCGATACGCAATGCGGCTTCAAGGCCTTCCGGCGCGAGGCGGCACGGGAGATTTTTTCGCGGGTCGAGCAGAGCGGGTTTGGGTTCGATGTCGAGGTGATGGCGCTGGCGGAAATTTTTGGGATGCGGATCATCGAATTGCCCGTCGAGTGGGCGGATGTCGCCGGATCGAAACTGCGTCCGTTGCAGGATGGAATTTCATCCTTGCGCGACGCAATTCTTGCGGTGCGGCGGGTTCGCGAGGAATATGGACACCTATGCCAACACTCGGAATAAACATTGACCACATCGCAACCATCCGCCAGGCGCGGTATCGCGAAGATCCGGAAAATGCGAATTGCGAGCCGGATCCGGTGGCGGGAGCGCTCGTCGCCGAGCAGGCGGGCGCACGCGGGATCACGGCCCATCTGCGGGAGGATCGCCGACATATCCAGGACCGCGACATCGTGCGCCTGCGCGAGCGCGTCACGACAAAGCTCAATCTCGAAATGGGAGTCACCGAAGAAATCGTGCGCATCGCGCTGGAGATCCTTCCCGATGACGTGTGCCTTGTGCCCGAGAACCGGCGCGAAGTGACAACCGAAGGCGGACTCAATTGCTGCGCACAGCTTGAAATCCTGCGCCCGGTCATTGCAAGACTTCGCGGGCGGGGCATCCGGGTGAGCCTGTTTATTGATCCGGATTCCGAGCAAATCGAAGCGGCTGCCGACTTGGATGCGGATTTCGTCGAACTCCACACCGGCGCGTATGCGAATGCGACAGGCGAGGCGGTGTCCCGCGAACTCGACCGGCTGCGCAACGGCGCCCGCGAGGCGGTCGAACGCGGACTGCGCGTCAATGCCGGACATGGACTCAATTACCGGAACACCGCGCCCATCCTCGATCTCGCCGGCCTCGAAGAACTCAATATCGGCCATTCCATCGTCTCCCGCGCCATCTCCGTCGGCCTAGCTACCGCCGTGCGCGAAATGTGCGACATTCTCACAACCCGCCCGTGAGTGAACCGTCCTCCCACCCGAATCGCGCTGGTACCGCTGGAACTGAAAGAACCAAGTCGCTCGGGGCTGGGTTTCTTCCCTCCCTGTCAGCTTGGCCGTCCGCAATTCATCAAGTAAAGTGCCACCATGAGCATGAGAGAAATCCTTGAAGAACTACCCCGGCTCGCCCGCGTCGAGCGCGAAAAGGTATGGCAGCGCTTGGAGGAAATCGAGTCGGAAAAAATCGAGGAAACCCCCGAAATGTTGGCGGCGATCGACGAAGGCATCCACTCGGCGGAAAACGAGTCGAGTTATCCCGTGGAAGCAGTCAGGGCGGAAATCCCATCGTGGCTTGCCAAGTCCTCCTAACCGCCCGAGCGAGGGCGGACTTGCGTGCCATCGCCGCCTATATCGCCCAGGATGATCCCGCCGCCGCAGTGCGGTTTACCGGACGGTAGCTTGATGACGCCCAGGCACTTGAACATGCGCCGAAACGGGGCTAAATGGTGCGGCAGCGCCCCGGAGTCCGACGCATCGTGCATCGGGCATACGTGATTTATTATCGCATGGAAGAAGACCGGCGGATTATCCGAATCCTCAGACCTCGCTTTTATGGCTTCCAAGCCGCTGTTTGATGCGCAGATCCAGATGCATGGGAATAAGCCTGCGCGGGCGGGTCTGCCAGCGTTGGTTGTGAATCTGGCAAGACGGCGGCGGTTTTGATAGTGGTCGGTGCTGATGGCCAACTTCGATTACCTGCAACCCATTCTGGGCACTTCCAAACGCAATCCGGTATTCAGCGTGCACCGGCACAGGGTGACTGGC
>JBBQRY010000012.1:0-17827 GCA_038214335.1 Chthoniobacterales bacterium | reverse complement strand
TATGCTGAGACGCTTGCTAGAAGAAGGCGACCGCATTTGACTACGGACCCCTCGCAACCAGCTCGAAGTTTTCGCAAGAAAGACGAGCTACAGATCCTTGGTGAGGTCGAACCAATCGGCCTTCAAAGCTCTTTGCAGGCGGGCAGCTATCGTCACAGAAGGGGTCTTTGAACATGCTTCCAAGTCCTGGTAGTAACGCCTGTGAATCCCAGCAAGCTCCGCAACTTTCACTTGGGTCATGCCCCGTTGAGCACGAATTCGTCTGAGGTTATTTCCGAACATGGAGTAAACATCATTTCATGCAACATGTTGCGCAAGTGGTTTTTTCAAGCAATCCCAGCTCTAATTCGAGTCCCAGAGGAAATTTTCCAGGCGAATTTTGTTGATGCGGGCATTGGCTTCTTCGCTGCGGGGGCCTCCGGCGGCGGCAATTTTTTCATAGACGTTGATGGCTTGTTCCCAGCGTTTGGAGGATTCGAGAAGTCGGGCGGATGCGAAGCCGGCTTTGTAGAACCAGAAGAAGGCTTCGGGAGCGAGTGCCGCATTTTGGATCACGTCGTAGTAGGCGGCGACGGCAGCGTCGGGGTCCTTGAGGTTTTCGTAGGCGGAGCCGATGCGGGTGAGCGCTTGGTTTTTGAAGGCCACGGCAATGTTCGGATCCTTCGCGACCTGTTGCCAGATTTGGATCGCCTGACGGTAGAAATCGGGATCGGTTGCTCCCCGGCTGTAGAGGGTTTTCCCTTTTTCGATGAGGGTTGCGGCATGCAGATCAGGCGGCGGATTGGCGGCGAGGATGCGGTCGAGGATGACAATGGCTTCGGCGGGCTTGCCGAGGACATTCTGGAGCACGGCCTGCTCAAACCGAGCGCGGAGGGCCAGCGGGCTTTTGGATGCGGCGACTTCCTCAAAGAGGAGCATGGCGTCATTCACGGAGGTGGGCGTCTGGAGGTGGGAGGCCGATTGTGCGGCGAGGAAGAGGGCGGGGAATTCGTGATCTGTGCCGGGGAATTTGCTGGCGAGGGATTCGAATTGCACTCTGGCACCGGCAAAATCTCCTTTACGGAAGAGGAGTTCGCCGAGCTTCATCATCACTTCGGACTGCGCCGGGCTGTCGGGATGGGCGGCCAAAAAATCGCGGGCGGTCGAAATTGCGAGATCATCCGATGTGCCATTGTCAGCAAGAAAAACCGCGAGAGCGTCGGCCTGCGGATCGTTGCCTCCGGTGGTTGAGATCCGTTGGAGGTCAGCCAATGCTCCTTGGCGATCATTGCGGAGGTATTTCATCTCAGCCAGCGCGAGGTTCGCGCGGACGGAGATATCTGGCAGGCTGGAAAGCTCTTCGAGGAGGGATATGGCAGCGGGATCATCCTGTCGGGCAAGAGAATAGGCTTGACGGAGGCGCAGCTTCGTGAGGGCCGGACTTTGCGGATTTTTTTCCGCCAAAAGTGTGAACCCTGGCGATTTTTCGTTGCCTGCCAGCAGGTCGCAGAGCGCGGCATTGGCCAGCGCCGTCTCGGCGAGTGAGGGGTCGTCGGAAGCAGCGATGAAAAGGGCTGAGGCGGCAGAGGGATCCTTCGCGGCCGCCAGCGTGAGGGCGCGAAGAAAATCGGCACGGGCGGACGATCCGGCGGGCGGAAGGATTTCTGCCGCCTCGGCGGTGCGTCCGTGTTGGAGACGGAGTTCCGCTAGCTCCAGGGCAGCCGTATTGCGAATCGGATTGTTGGTTGTCACCGAGACGACGGATTCCAGCAATTTTTCACGACGGTCTTGGCGTCCGAGCCGACCTTCCAATTTCGACAGGTAGTATCCTGCAAGGGTGCGGCGCAGCGAGGGGTCGGGGTCATCGTTCCAGCGTTTCAGTTCGCTCGGGGAAGCCGATGGTTGGGCGGCGTAGATCGCATCGAGTAAAACGAACACTGCATTCAAATTCGGTGTGTCGAAGTTCTTCGAGAGGAAATCCTCCAGCAGAGTTTCGGCGATGGGCGATTTTCCGGAGCGCACGAGGGCACGGGCGCGTCCGGTGGCGATTTCGATGGCCATTTGCGGATTCAGGGCGTGGGTCTCATCGAAGGCTCGGAGTGCTTCGGCATCGTTGCCGGAAGCCAGCTCGGCTTTGGCGAGCAGGAAGTCTCGCCTTGCCTCATCGGTGGGGTTTCCTTTGGGTAGCGAGCGCAGAAGATTTTCCGCTTCGGCGGGTTCATTGCGGGCCAAGAGAATTTCTGCCTTTTCCTCTTCCGCGAGGCGGCGGAGGGCATCATTTGGCCACTCCAAAGCAGGAGCGAGGGCGGCGAGGGCTTCATCCAAACGTCCGAGTTGGCGAAGCATCCGGCTTTGGCCGATGAGCGCTTCGCGCGAGACTTCTGGCGCATTGCCTGCGGCGGCATACCCGGCGAGCGCGGCATCCCATTCTCCCAGTGCTGCAAGCGATTGGGCTTTCCAATACTCTCCCAGTGGTCCGGCCGGATGCACGGCGAGTAAATCGACGGCGCGTTGTGGCTGACCATCGGCAAAGAATGCTTCGGCCAGCAGCAGAACGGATTCCGTGTTGGGCGCTTTTGCGTTTGCTAACTTTTCGATCGCCACGGAGGGAAGCCCATCGGCCAAGGCGGATTGGGCGGCGGTGAGGTTGTCCGAGGCAACAGCAAGGAAGAGAAGAGCGCAGATCATGAGTGGAAATAACGGGCAAGGTAGCGTCCGGTGTGGCTAGCGGTCGAGAGCGCGATGGTCTCGGGCGGACCCTCAGCCACGATTTGTCCCCCACCCGCTCCGCCCTCCGGGCCGAGGTCCAAAACCCAATCCGCACATTTGATGACCTCGATGTTGTGTTCAATCACGATGAGGGTATTGCGGCTGTCTCGAAGTTTCATGAGCACCTCGAGCAATTTCTGGATGTCGGCAAAGTGGAGACCGGTGGTGGGTTCGTCGAGAATATAGACTGTCCGTCCGGTCGCGCGTTTGGAGAGTTCTGCAGAAAGCTTGATGCGTTGGGCCTCACCGCCCGAGAGGGTTGTGGCCGACTGTCCGAGCCGCAGATAGCCAAGGCCGACATCCTGCATCGTCTCAAGTTTTTTGCAGAGTGCAGGCACATTGCGAAAGAACCGCGAGGCATCATCGACGGTCATATCCAGCACGTCGGCAATGTTCTTTCCCTTGTAAGTCACCTCGAGGGTTTCGCGGTTGTAGCGACGTCCGCGGCAGACCTCGCATTCGACATAGACATCCGCCAGAAAGTGCATCTCGATTTTGATGAATCCATCCCCTTGGCAGTGCTCGCAACGTCCGCCCTTGGCATTGAAAGAAAACCGTCCGGCATCATACCCGCGCACACGGGACGACGGCAGCTCGCTGAAGAGATCGCGGATCGGTCCCAGAGCACCAGTGTAGGTCGCGGGATTCGAGCGCGGGGTGCGGCCGACCGGGCTTTGGTCGATGACGACAACTTTGTCGAATTGCTCAATGCCGGAAATCCGCTCGTGTTTCCCGGGCCGGGATTTCGCACGATTGAGATCACGCTCCAGCGCATGACGCAGGATGTCGTTGACGAGGGTCGATTTCCCGCTGCCTGAGACGCCCGTCACGCACGTGAAGCAGCCCATCGGAAACGAGGCATCGATGGATTTGAGGTTGTTTTCGGAGGCTCCAAAAACCCGGAGCCATCCATCCCCGATGTCACCGGGCAGAACTTCGGCGCGGCGTGGAGCAGTGCGGTTTCGAGGCACCGGAATCCGGATCGCTCCCTTCAAATACTGCGCGGTCAGCGAGGTCTCGGAGTTCAGAATTTCCTCCAGCGTGCCTTCGGCGACCAGAGATCCCCCGCGGGGACCGGCACCGGGGCCAAGATCCAGAATGTGATCTGCGGACCGGATGGTATCCTCATCATGCTCGACAACGATCACGGAATTCCCCAGATCGCGCAAATCGCGGAGCGTCTGGATGAGGCGGTCGTTGTCCCGCTGATGGAGTCCAATGCTGGGTTCGTCGAGGACATACATGACGCCCGAGAGGCCGGACCCAATCTGGGTGGCCAAGCGAATCCGCTGGGCTTCTCCCCCGGAGAGTGTGCCGCTCTCGCGGTTGAGCTGGAGATAGCCGAGGCCGACCTCGTTGAGAAAGCGCAGTCGATGCCGCACCTCGCGAAGGACCTCCTTGACGATTTCGTCCTGCGATGGAGAGAGCGCAAGCTGCGAGAGAACGGAATCCGCAGCAGCAATTGTCATCGAGCAAATCGATTGGATTCCAAACTCTTGGCCATCCTTTGCCGAAATGGTGACCGCGAGGATTGCCGGGATCAGCCGCGCTCCATGGCAGGTCCCACAAATCCGACGGCCCTGAAATGCGCGCAGGCGTTTTTTGGAAAATTCGCTTTCGCTCTTGTCGTAGAGCCGACCCACCTGCGCGACAAGTCCCTCGAAAGGTTTGGTAATCGCACGCCCGGCTCCGGTATTCATGGTGATCCCCCGGTCGCCGGATCCTTCAAGGATCAGACGCCAGAAGGGCTCCGGCAGTTCCCCCCACTGCACATCGACAGGAACCGGAAATTCTTTGATCAGTGCCGCAAGCAGTGCCGCGTAGTAGGCACGCATCCGCTTGTTGGCCGATTTCCATGGACGGATGGCACCCTGCGCCAGCGACTTCTCCTCATCGATCATGAGCTCTGGATCGAAATAATGTTCCGTGCCAATGCCATGGCAGACCGGACAGGCACCGAGGTGGCTGTTGAAAGAAAAGTGCTTTGGCGTGAGGCGCGGCATCGTGAAACCGGTCGCCGGATTGCTGTAGTCGGTCGAAAACTTTTCTTCGATCCAGCGCGTTCCGCCAGGCTCCTGTCGGCTGGTGGAGAGCGATCCCAGCCCCCAGCGCAGAGCGGTCTCAATCGAGTCCGCAAGCCGCTGCGCCATGCCGTCGCGGATACTGAGCCGGTCCACGACGGCTTCGATCGTGTGGCGGGCGGTCTTGTCCAATTTGACGGAGTCCGTTTTGGTGAGTTCGACCACTTCGCCATCGACCCGCAGCCGGACGAACCCCTCGCGGCGGGCCTTCTCGATCACATCGCGGAACTCCCCCACCTGCCGGGTCACTAGCGGAGCCAGCAGAAGGAATTTTGTGCCATCGGGCCAACGCAGGATGGCGTCGGCAATTTCCTGTGGCGACTGCCGCGAGACGGTCTGCCCGGTCGAGGGATCATGCGGCACGCCGATGGCAGAGAACAGGAGGCGGAGGTAGTCGTAAATTTCTGTCGTGGTGGCAATCGTTGAGCGCGGGTTGGCCGAGGAAGAACGTTGCTCAATGGCAATCGCCGGAGAAAGCCCCTCGATATAATCGACATCCGGCTTCTGAAGTTGATCCAGAAACTGCCGCGCATACGCCGACAAACTCTCAACGTATTTGCGCTGTCCCTCTGCGAACAACGTATCAAAGGCTAGTGAAGATTTTCCTGATCCGCTCAGCCCGGTGATGACAACGAATTTGTGCCTCGGAATCCGGACATCAAGGTTCTTTAGATTGTGCTGCCGGGCACCCTTGATGCGGATGAAGTTATGCTTGTCAGACGACATGGGCGCGAAGGAAGACGCTGCGGAGGCAGGCGTCCGCAATCAATGGTCCATGCGCAGAATCCCGTGCGCGCTTTGACTTGGCAGAGTAAAACGACCCGCCGCAAACACCAGTCCAGCCGGAGCCGTGCCCAGCGCACGAATGTTTCCTTCGAGGGTATTCGAAGGCGCATCGGATTTGGCCACTGAGCCATCCGGCAGCAGTCGGGCAATTCCGCGCCGAGGCTGGCCGTAGAATGTCGTGAAGGAACCTCCGACAATGATGCTGCCATCGGGTTGCAACGCAAGTGCAGCAATCGATCCATTCGTGGCCACGCCGCCCTCCATGCTTCCGAATTTCGGGTCCGCCTTTCCGTCCGGTGAGATTTTTACGAGATCTCCTCGCGTCAGGTTGTCCACAGTGCTGAAGTCCCCTCCCGCAACAATCGATCCATCCGACAGGAGCAAAAGAGCCGTCACCGGACCGTTCGGACCGAGAACAGCTTCGGAAATAAAGGTCGTGTCCAAAGTGCCGTCGGCGTTGAGACGGGCCAGGTTTTGCCGAGGCACTCCATTGACGGCTGTAAAATTTCCTCCGAGCACGACCTTGCCATCTTTCTGCACCACCAACGCAAGCACCTCACCCGTGATTCCCTCGGAATCCCGAAATGCCGAAAGATCCTGCGTAAAACCCGCCCCCACCGAGGCCAGAAGACAGAGGCTAAAAATAGATGCTTTCATTTTTGGAGCGGACCGCGGGGGGGGTAGAAGGTTCACAGCTCGTAGCGCTCTTGGAAAATCCTTGAGCGATCCGGGCTAAACTCGGCGGCCGTGCCATCGGGCAGACCGGCCACAAACAACCCCGTGGGGGATGTCGTATAATGGGTGACTTTGTCGAGATTCAAGATCGTCGAGGCATTGACTCGGAAGAAGAATTCGCGATCCAAACCCGCCTCCATATCGTTGAGCAGGTGCGGCACGACGACGCTGTGGTTGCCGAAGAAAATGCGTGTCGATTCGCGCTCCTCGATGAGGTGGGTGAAATCCAGCACATGCACCATGTGAATGCCATTGCGGTCGCGGAGCAGCACGCGGCTCTCCGAACCCGGCTGGAAGGTGGCTGGCTGGATATCCACTTTTGGCGCATCCGCAATTGCCTTCATCTGCAAGAAAGCCCGGCGCAGTCGTTGCTGGTCCACCGGCTTGAGCAAACATCCAATCACCCCAAGTCCGAAGGCATCCAGAGCCATCATCGCATGGGCGGTCACCAAAATAATGGGCGGAAGCGGCTTCGGAATGCGTTCCAGCATTTGAATCCCGCTCATGCCCGGCAATTCGATATCCAAAAAGATGCCATCAAAGGTCTGCGGGTTGTCGCTTTTGCGGGATCCGAGCAGATCTAGCGCTTCCATCGCCGTTTGCACGCCGACAATTTCAAGGTTGGGATCAATTTCCAAGAGAGAGTCTCGGAGGTCTTCGAGCGCAACCGCTTCATCTTCCACTACAAGAACAGTTTTCATAAAGAGTAGTGCAACAAATCATGCAACAAATCAGACCAGGCACACAACACAATTCGTCGAATACCGGGAAATTTTTCGCAGGGGCCTGTTTCTGGCACGATCCATGAGGTTTGGTCAGGGGATTTTCTATGGTTCCGTCGGGGACGGATCGGTGCTTCGGGCCGTGCGTGGGCGGTAACGCTCGTCAAAGGGCAGAAGAACAATCGTCTCCACCCTCGGGCCGGGGATTTCATGGATTTCGAAACTTCCGCGCCCTTCGGTGGCAAGCTGGATGCGCTCCCGCGTATTTTCCAAGCCTTGGCCGCTGTAAGCGCTCCGGGCCGAATTGTCCACTTCGAGCCGTCCGTCGTTGACGACGAAAATGACCAGCGAATAGAGATCCGGAGCATGGGCGATCACCACCTCGATCCCGCCACCCTTTTCCAGCTTCGAGACGCCGTGTTTCACGGCATTTTCGACCAGTGTGAGCACCAACATCCCCGGCACCCTCTGCATCAGGAGTTCGGAAGGACATTGAATCTTATACCGCAGCCGATCTCCAAAGCGAATGGCCTCGACCTCGAGGTAATCCCGCACAATCTCCAGTTCCTTCTCGACCGATTGCAACTTCGCATCCCGTCCGGCCAGCACCTCCCGAAGCAGACTGCCCAACGAGGTAATCATGGATTTCGCTTTCGAGTCCTGCCGTCCGATCAGCGCCCGCACGCTGTTCAGGGCATTGAAGAGAAAATGAGGATTGATCTGACTACGGAGCGTGCGCAACAGAGCTTCGGTCTCAATCGCCGAAATCCGATTCTGCACGGCTTCGCGCTCGCCCGTGATGTCGCGCATCACCCCCGCGACCGAGGCAATTTCATCATCCGCATTGCGACGCACTGGCTTGGCGTCGATCTTGATCCATGCCCAGCGGCCTTCCGCGTTGCGCATGCGCACCACCTGGCTCCACTGCGGAATCTCAGAGGCCGTCAGAAGGTGAAAATTGCGGTCAAATTCCTTATGATCATCCGGATGGACCAGTTCCCGGATCATGGATTCTGGCATCGCCTTCGTCGTGGTGATTCCGAATTTTTCTTTCCATGAAGGGGTGTGGCAGGACCAGCCAGCCGGGCTCCAGTCCCACACGCAGAGGTCGGCGGAAGAAAGTGCCAAAGCAAATTTCATGCGCAGCGCGGTCAGTTCATCCCGGAACGCCGCCACCAACAAGCTGCCCATACACGAAATAAACGCCAGGCCATGAGACGACAGCTCGAATCCGCCCGCCCCGGGCACGCCCCGCATCTCGACGAGACGCCATGGGGACATCGCCGCAAAGGCGGGAACAAGGAAAATGAACATTGCTTGGAACAATGTCGCAGACCGAAGTCCGAACCGGATCGAAACCACCAGCGAAAGCATGAGCACACCGCCAATCGAAAGGAAGCGCACACTCGGTCCCAAACTCGCGTTTTGGACCAACGTCCACACACACAAGGCCAACGCCGCCGAATAGCCCAGAAACTCGTAGCTCTCCGCCGGGCTCGACGGACGAAAATTCTGTCGGCGCAGAAGGAAAAGGAAAAACGGACAGAAGAGAAGGATTCCGAACGCATTCGTCTGCACGTAGCCGAGATACCCGCTCGCCATCTGGGAAGCGGACAAATTTTCGCTCAGGTGAAGCAGAAGAACCCCGTAAAACCCTGCAAGAATCGGCCCAGGAAGACAACCCAGCACGACAAACTTGCCAAAATCCTTCACCGTGGAAAAGGTCAGGTCAATTTTCGCTCCCCGCGTGAGCATCGCCCAACTGACCACCAGCCCGAGCACGTATCCCACCGGGCCCGCCAGCAAAAACGCCGCAGGCTCCCCATTGAGGAAATTGCTGGCCAGAGTCCCCAAGTAAACCGCCGGAAAAGCGCGCTCCAGCCCGTAAATCAACGCCACCGCAAGCCCAAATCCCGCCGCCGGCCAAACCGGACTCACAATCCCCGAAGCCGTATTCGAGAACCATGCCCCCGCCTGAGAAAGTAGAAACACCGCAAATGTCATCCATGCAATCTGGAAAACAAACTGCGGCAAATCCGCCTCCTCGCGCAGCGGCACATTCTGCGTATCATGGGTCGGAGGAGATTCCATCGCCCCACATCAAGCTCTTATCCCAGCGGAAATGAAAGCAAAAACGCCTAACGAAATCGGAGACTCGGAGAGGGGGAAGTCGGAGGCCTCAGAACGCACCGCCTTTCTTAATTCCTAAGACTTAAAACTCACTTCTCCCTCACCGATTGACGATGTAGCCTTCTTCGCCATGGTCGCTGATGTCGAGTCCGGCGGATTCTTCTTCTTGGCTGGAGCGCAGGCCAAGGAACTGTTTCACGATGAGGCCGATGGCAACCGTGCCGACGATGGCCAGCACCATGGTAACGCCCATGGCCTGCAATTGCGGAATCCAGAGCGTGTGGCCTTCGACCGCTGCTTTGAGTCCGTTTTTTGCGCATCAAGCTTTCAGGGCTTGCGGATTGATCTCCCCCACCTTAAGAAAAGGAATGCCAGCATTGAATGAAGAAATCGTGCGCGAAGCGCTTCGCGCGGTGAAGTATCCGGGATTTTCGAGAGACATCGTCTCGTTTGGAATCGTACGCGAAATCAGGATTGAGGGGGGCCATGTGCAAATCCAGTTTGCAGTGACCACCGCCGATGCCAAGACCGCTACTCAGATTCGTGAGGACTCCATGAGAGAGGTGCGCGGGGTGCCGGGAGTGGAAACCGTCTTTGTCAAAATCGATGTGCAGGCTCCGGCCGCGGCGGCCGCAGAGGTGGGTGCCACGAAAATCGAAGGGGTCCGCCATATCATCGCCGTCGCCAGCGGAAAAGGCGGCGTCGGAAAGTCCACCGTTTCCGCCAATCTGGCTCTGGCTTTGGCGCAAAACGGATTTCGCACCGGGCTCTGCGACTGCGATATTTATGGACCAAGCATTGCGCTGATGTTTGGCGGCAACGAGCGTCCGACGGCGGATGACGAAAACCGGATCATTCCAGTGAACCGCTACGGGGTATCCCTCATGTCGATGGGATTCCTGCTCGAGGACGGATCCCCCGCCGTGCTTCGCGGACCGATGGTCACGCGCTACACCCAGCAATTCCTTCGCCAAGTCGTCTGGGGAGAATTGGATTTTCTCATCCTCGACCTCCCGCCAGGAACCGGTGACATCCAACTCACGATTGTCCAGACGGTCGCACTCAGCGGAGCCATCATTGTCACCACCCCACAGGAAGTCGCGCTCATCGATGCCCGCAAGGCCGCAACGATGTTTGAAAAAACCAATGTTCCCGTGCTCGGCATCGTGGAAAACATGAGCCACTTCCTGTGCCCCGGCGATGGCAAGCGCTACGACATCTTTGGCACCGGTGGCGGCAGCCGGGAAGCCGCCCGCCTTCGGGTTCCACTCCTTGGCGAAATTCCCATCGAACCTCTCGTCCGCGAATCAGGCGATACCGGAAAACCCGCTGTGGCCGCCCACCCCAAAAGCGTCGCTGCTTCCGTCTTCCGCCAAATCGCAGAAAAAATTGCCAGCCAGGCCAGCGCGTAAAAGGAGAGGTGCGGGAAGCGGTCAAATTCCGCAAATCTTCTCGCTACACGTTGAACCGAAACTCGACGACGTCGCCATCCTTGACGATGTATTCCTTGCCTTCGAGACGCAACTTGCCGGCTTCTTTGGCTTTGGCTTCGGAGCCGAAGGCCATGAGGTCGTCAAACGCGATGATCTGGGCGGCGATGAAGCCCCGTTCGAAATCGCTGTGGATGACGCCCGCGGCGGCGGGGGCTTTGTCGCCCTCATGGATGGTCCATGCGCGGGTTTCCTTGGGGCCGGTGGTGAGGTAGGTGCGAAGCCCGAGCAGGTGGTAGGCTGCGCGGATGAGCTGGCTCACGCCACTGTCGCTGACGCCAAGACCTGCAAGAAATTCTTTGGCTTCGGCGGGTGGGAGGTCCGCCAGCTCGCTTTCGATCTGGGCACTGATCACGACGGCCTCGCTGCCGAGGTGGGTTGACGCGTATTCGCGCACGGCCTCGACAAATTTCGTGGCGGCGGAATCTCCCGCGAGATCGTTCTCGCCGACATTGCAGGCAAAGAGGGTTGGTTTCGAGGAGAGGAGAAAGAATCCCTTCATCAAAGCACGTTCTTCGGGGTTCAGGTCCGCCGTGAGAGCAGGACGTCCGGCATCCAAATGAGGCTGAAGCTTTTCGGTGAGCGCCAGCTCAGCTTTGGCTTCTTTGTCGCCGCTGCGGGCACCTTTCTGCGCGCGCTCGGAGCGCTTTTTTACCGAGGCAAGGTCGGCCAGAATGAGTTCGGTATTGATGATCTCGATGTCGCGCACGGGATCGACCGAGCCGGTAACGTGGTGGATGTCATCATTCTCGAAACACCGCACGACCTGGATGATGGCATCGACCTCGCGGATGTGGCTTAGGAACTGGTTCCCCAGGCCCTCGCCCTCGCTGGCTCCGGCCACCAAACCCGCGATATCCACAAACTCAATGGCGGCGGGAAGGATTTTTTCCGATCCCGACATGGCGGCCAATTTATCGAGCCGCTCGTCGGGAACACTGACAATCCCGACATTGGGTTCAATGGTGCAAAATGGAAAGTTAGCAGCCTGCGCCTTGCGGGTGCGAGTGACTGCGTTAAAAAGAGTGGACTTGCCGACATTGGGCAGTCCGACGATTCCGGCTCTGAGCATAGGCGGGGCACCCTACAGGAGAGGCCCCCGGTGGGGAAAGAAATATCATCCGAAGGGGCTCACAAATCATCCACACTCACAAATCACCGTGCTCCGCGCAGGATGTGCAGGGTGATTTCTGGAGGACAGTTGAAGCGGGCGGGCACACTACAGCCGCCGGTGCCGGGCGAGGTGTAACCCGGCAATGCGCCAAATTGCCATGGGCCGTTGATAAATGCGGGATCAATCTTGAGAGGCAGGACCAGCGGTTTGCCGCCGGGCAGGCAGATCTGCCCCCCGTGCGTGTGCCCACTCAACTGGAGGTCGAATCCAAGATCCGCCGCTTCCTTGTAGGTCTCGGGGCTGTGCGCGAGAAGGATTCCGCAGGCGTCACGCGGGATCGCGGCGCGCACTTTCCGGAGATCGTGGGTGCGGTAAAAATGTGGATCGTCCACTCCCGCAAAGAAAATTTGTTGTCCGGAGCGCTCGATACATGCGACCTCATTGAGCAGGATCGGGAGTCCGGCAGATTCCAGTTCGGGCACCATCTCCAGAAAGTCATGGTTGCCCAGAATCCCCCACCGCTGCGCGGACAGCGAGGGGAGCAATGCAGCCATTTCACGCAGGCAGGGCGCGTGGTCACCGGTGGTTTTGTTGCGATAGTCGCCGGTGAGCACCGCGGCATCGTGCGGGGTGGATGTCGCTACCCTCGCCAGAAGCGGTGTCAGCGCGGGTTCAAGATCGATGTGGAGATCCGTCAAATGCAGCAGGCGGAATCCCTCAAAAGCAGAAGGCAAGCGAGGCAGACGCCATTCCTGCTCGACCACACGCACATCAAGGAAATTTCGGAGTCCGCGCCGCCGCAGTCCGAGCGCCGCCAACCCCATCTTGACCGCGCGGTCGAAGGGAACCAGGCGTTCCCATCGGAATATCCCCTCCCCTTGGTGAGCAAGAATTGCAGATTTCGAGTGCTGTCGCCTGATGCGATTTGCGAATCGATCGGGTCCGAGGCGAGCCTCTATTCCGGCCAGATCCATCGTGGTTACCTGCCCGGTGACGCTTCTTCCTTGGGCGTCGCCTCCCAGTCGATCGTGCCCGGATTCCGAATCGGGGTGAAAACAGGGTCGGCACCATCAGTGCTCCAGAAAATCTCGGCCACGCGCGTCCAATTTGCAGTGGGCACGTTTTCGTAAAGTGAGAGATCCTTGAGCTTGCGGCGGACCTCTTTGCGCAGCTCAAAACTCGAAGTGGCGGGAGTGGCGTCGAGCTGGAGGCCGCGGGCCTTCGCATGATTCTGGTCAAGAAGCTGAATGTGCGTAAACACGTAGGCACCGGTTGGAATGTCGCCGGGGCTGCTCAGGCAGCGCAGCGAAAGGAAGAGCGAGGATCCGACCCGCGATGGCCATGCCTCGAATTCGTATTTTCGATCATCCTGCGGAGTCTTTCCAGGCGTTGCAAGGCTCAGCGCGTAGCGGTCCGAACTGATCGGTGTGATCCGAATCCGCGACACCCGGCCTTTGTCATCCTTCGATTCCCACACTCCCAAAAGCCATGTGTTGAGGCTCTTCGACGGACCGCTCGTGAGTGGATTGTCAAAGAAGCAACCGGAAAGAATGACCAGCAAGGCCGCAGCCGGAACGATTCGAGCAAGAAATTTCATCCCCCGGCTATATCCAAGTTCCGTCGTGAATGATACTATTTTTCGGCACAACAACAATTCCGTCGCGGATGTAGTAGCCATCGCCATCGAGGTCTTGAGATTTTCCCTCGGGGCTGATGACGACATGGTTTCCGATCCGCGCGTTTTTGTCGATGATTGCACCATTGATCGTGCAGTTGTGCCCAATCCCGATGGCCGGCACATCTTCATCCGGCGTATGCGCCTCTGCTTCATAAAAGTCCGCACCCATGAGAATCGTGTTTTTCAGGCGCGTTCCCGATTGAATGATGCTGCGAATCCCCAACACACAGCGCTCAATCGTGGCGTCGCCGATGATGCACCCATCGGAAATAATTGAGTTGGTGACCCTTGCGGACCCAATGGCACTCGCGGGCAGGAAAAGCGGCTGGGTGAAAACCGGGGATCCTGGCTCGTAGAAACTGTATTGTGGGTTCGCATCCGCCAACGCGAGGTTGGCTTGGAAGAAAGCGTCAATCGTTCCGATGTCCTCCCAGTAACCTTGGAAAATGTAGGCCATCACCTTGTAATCGCTGATCGCGGCGGGAATGATGTTCTTTCCGAAATCCACGTAATCGTTGTTGAGGCAGGATTCGAGGACCGAACGCTTAAAAATGTAAATCCCCATCGATGCCTGGTAGAGCTCAGCATCTTCCGGGTGCCCGATTTTCCGAAGGAGGTCCGGAGGGATGCGCAGGGTGTCGAGGACTTCGGGATCCTTCGGCTTCTCCACAAACCGCTCAATCCGGCGGTTGTCGTCGGTGAGCATCGTGCCAAACCCGCTCACCGAGCTGCGGGCGACCGGGATAGTTGCAATCGTAAGGTCGGCTCCGGTCTCGACGTGCTGACGCAGCATGTCGCGGTAATCCATGCGGTAGAGCTGATCTCCACTGAGGATCACGTAATACTCATACGGATGCTCAAGAAAATACCGCAAGTTCTGACGCACGGCATCTGCTGTGCCCTGATACCAGCGCGAGCCTTCGGGGGTCTGTTGGGCCGCCAAAATCTCGACAAAGCTCGGGGTGAAATCGTCGAATTTGTAGCTCGCGTTGATGTGCCGGTGCAGCGACGTGCTGTTGAATTGCGTGAGGATGTAAATCCCGCGCAGGCCGGAGTTCAGGCAATTACTGATCGGAATATCCACGAGACGGTATTTCCCGCCCAGCGGAACGGCAGGCTTCGAGCGCTCTTTGGTGAGGGGAAAAAGTCGTGTTCCGGCACCACCACCCATGATGATGGCAAGCGTTTTGGCGGTTGGCAGGGCATTTAGCGGAAGGCTCATAGGGGATTTGGATCTTGCTCAACTCTCTGCGAATTGTCACGGTTCAAAAAATCTTTATGTGTGGAATTGTTGGATATATTGGCCGCTCCGAAGCACTGCCCGTGCTCTTGGATGGATTGCGTCGCTTGGAATACCGTGGATACGACTCGGCAGGGGTCGCGATCCTCAATGGAGGATCCATGGCCGTGCGAAAAGCGGTCGGAAGGATTGCGAATCTGGCGCAGGTGATTGATTCCGAACCGGTTCATGGTCACGCCGGTATCAGCCACACCCGCTGGGCCACCCACGGCGGCGTCACCCACGAAAATGCCCACCCCCACTCGGACCGCAGCGGACGCCTGTCGCTTGTTCACAATGGCGTCATCGAAAATTACCAGCAACTCCGCGATCAGTTGATCGAGCAGGGGCATGAGTTTGTTTCCCAGACTGATACCGAAGTCCTTGCGCACCTTGTGGGCGTCGAGTTTGACCAAGGCGGATTGCACACCAAAGCCGGTCTGGTCGAGGCGGTGCGTCTGGCTCTGCGCCGTGTCATTGGCACCTACGGCATCGCCGTGCTGCATGCGGATGTGCCGGACATCATGGTCGGTGCCCGGCGTGGAAGTCCGCTCGTTCTTGGGATCGGAAAACATGAACACTTCCTTGCCAGTGACGTGAGCGCCATTGTCGCCCACACGCGCGAGGTGGTTTATCTCAATGATTACGAGGTTGTTGCCCTCGAACAGGATGGCTTTGAGATTTCCACAGTGTCAGGCACCGGCGCAGATTTCCAAATCAGCAAAGTCGAGTTCAGTGCCGAGGCGGTGGACAAGGGAAAATTCCCGCATTTCATGCTCAAGGAGATTTACGAGCAGCCGAATGCGGTGCGCGATGCGATGCGCGGACGGCTTTCCGCCGAAGAAGCCACCGCAAAACTCGGCGGACTGGAAATGACGAATGCCGAACTGCGCGCTGTGGACCGGCTGGTCCTCATCGGATGCGGCACAGCCTTCCATGCGGCATTGGCCGGCGAATACCTCATTGAATCGCTGGCCCATGTCCCAGTCGAATGCGAATTTGCCAGCGAGTTTCGCTACCGCAACCTGCCGCTCGACCGCGACACCCTCGCCTTTGTGATCAGCCAAAGCGGAGAGACGGCCGACACGCTTGCGGCCCTCCGCGAAAGCCAGCGTAAGGGCCATCGCACACTCGGTATCTGCAATAATGTCGCCAGCACCATTGCCCGCGAAAGCAATGGCGGAGTCTATATGCACGCCGGGCCGGAGATTGGTGTCGCAGCCACAAAATCCTTCACGTCCCAGCTCACGATCCTCACCCTGCTCGGACTCCTCCTCGGGCGCATCCGCCACATGAGCCATGCGGAGGGACGTCGCATGATCGCCGAGATGGAGACCCTGCCGGATCTCATCGCGCGCACCCTCGAACTCGATGCCCACATTCAAAAGATCGCCCTCAAATACGCCCGCGCACAAAATTTCCTGTTCCTAGGTCGGCAGGCCAACTACCCCATCGCCCTTGAGGGGGCTCTTAAGCTCAAGGAGATCAGCTACATTTCGTCGTCCGGATATCCAAGCGCCGAACTCAAACACGGGGTGATTGCACTCATCAATGAGGAAACCCCGAGCCTCTTCATCGCTCCGCAGGATGCCGTCTTTGACAAAAACATGAGCAACATCCAAGAAGTGAAAGCCCGCAAGGGACCAGTCATCGCCATCGGCACCGAGGGCGACCGTGCACTGGAAAAAATCTGCGATGACGTGATCCTCATCCCCCAAGCTCCCGACTACCTCACCCCTCACCTCGCCGTGATCCCGCTCCAGTTGCTCTCGTATCACATTGCCGTCGCCCTCGGCTGCGATGTGGACAAACCCAGAAACCTCGCCAAAAGCGTCACCGTCGAGTAAAGACCTTCCCACCAAATTTATGAACCAAAGCATTCTGGATCCTTCCCGCTGGGAATCTGTCGAATTCAGCAACGACGAAATCGCCCGCTACTCACGACACCTCATCATGCCAGAGGTCACGCTGGATGGGCAGCGCCGGATCAAGGCCGCCAAAGTCCTCTGCATCGGCACCGGCGGACTCGGATCGCCGATCGGCCTCTACCTCGCCGCAGCTGGCATCGGCACGCTCGGACTCGTCGATTTCGATGTGGTCGATTACTCGAACCTCCAACGCCAAATCCTCCACGGCACAAAAGATGTCGGACGGAAAAAAATCAACAGCGCCCGCGAGCGCATCAAGGAGATCAACCCGAATGTGAACGTCGTCACACACGACACGTTTTTCACCTCTGAGAACGCGGCAGAGATCGTGGCGGATTACGATATTGTCATTGATGGCACGGACAACTTCCCCACCCGCTACCTCTCGAATGACATCTGCGTCTTCCAGAAAAAGCCGAACATTTACGGGTCAATTTTCCGCTTCGATGGCCAATGCACAGTCTTTGCTCCGCACCTCGGCGGCCCGTGCTACCGTTGCCTCTACCCCGAACCTCCGCCTCCAGGCATGGTGCCAAGCTGTGCGGAAGGTGGCGTGCTCGGCGTGCTGCCGGGCGTCATCGGAGTCATGCAGGCTATCGAGGCCATCAAATTGATTGTCGGCATCGGCGAACCCCTCCTCGGACGCCTCATCCATTTCGATGCACTCAAAATGAAGTTCCGCGAGTTCAAGGTCCGCAAAGATCCGAAATGTCCGGTCTGCTCGGAAAACCCATCGATCACCACGCTCATCGACTACGAGCAATTCTGCGGGATCACCCAAGCCCGCGAAGCCGAAGAAGCCGAAGCCCCCGTGCCCGAAATCTCCGCCACCGAACTCAAAGCCCGCCTTGACCGCGGCGACCGGATCGTTCTTGTGGACGTTCGCGAGCCTTTCGAATGGCAGATCGCCTCACTCCCGAATTGCAAAACCATCCCGCTGGGAGAGCTGGCTTCCCGGATGAGCGAACTCGACTCGACCGACGAAATGGTCTTCATCTGCAAACTCGGCCCCCGCAGCGAAACCGCTGTCCGCGAACTCCAAAAAGCCGGATTCAAAAAAACTTTCAACCTCTCCGGCGGACTCCGCGAGTGGTGGCAGGAAGTGGATCCCTCGATGCCGGCCTATTGAGTGCAAC
>JBBQRY010000011.1:0-18399 GCA_038214335.1 Chthoniobacterales bacterium | reverse complement strand
GGGCGCATCTCTGAAAAGTGCAATCGGCGATGGAAGGTCAGGGAGCATAGGCGTCCCGCCTGTGGGGAGTGGAGACTCCGCAGACAATAGCCAGTCACCAAACAGGCGAGACGCCTGATCTCCCTGTTTGCACTTTTAGGAGATGCGCCCAGCGAAAAGGAGCGGAGGTTTTCCTGCCCCAGTGACGGGGGACAGGAATGTCCCCGCGCCGATCGCTTGGTCCCGAATGTTACGAAATTGTCACAATTGGGCGGTTGTGGGGGGAGAAGCGGACATTTACGAGATGGGGTTCACGATGCATTTGGAGGAGAAATCACACACCCAAACCTCTCGGAGGTGCAGGGCGCGGACGCTTATTGCGACGCGCCGTGTGGTGCTTTGTGCCTTGATGGCAAACGGATGCGCCATGGCGCAGACTCCATCCGACGATCCGCCGCCGACGCAGGCGGTGATCCAGCAGATCAACGCGATGACTCCTGCGACGATGCAGATCAACGAGTATCGGGTGATCGGCTCGCGCACGCTTCCACGTGGGGAGGTGGAGAAGGCGGTTTACGGGTATTTGGGGCCGGGTCGCACGGAGAAGGACATTGAGGAGGCGCGGGGGGCCTTGGAGAAGGCCTATCGGGATCAGGGTTACCAAACGGTTTCGGTGAACATTCCCGCGCAGCGTCCGACGCGTGGGATCATTGTCCTGCAGGTGACGGAGGCGCCGGTGGGGCGTCTTCGGGTGAAGGGATCGCGGTATTATAGTATTGAGCAGATTAAGAAGATGGCTCCTTCGCTGGCGGAGGGAACGGTTCCGAATTTCAACGATGTGCAGCGCGACATTATTGCCCTGAACCAGATGGCGGACAGGCAGATCACGCCGTCGTTGAAGCCGGGAGCTGTGCCGGGCACCGTGGATGTCGAGCTGACAGTGAAAGACAAGCTGCCGCTGCATGGAAGCGTCGAGCTGAACAACCGGTATAGCGCGAATACAACCCCGCTGCGGCTGGATCTCGGGGTTCGGTATGACAACCTCTGGCAGCTCGGACACACGATAGGCGCGGGGTTTCAAATTGCTCCGCAGCGTCCCGACGACGCGCTGGTTTATTCGGGCTATTACATTGCCCGTCTTCCTTCGGTGGACTGGTTGGGGCTCATGCTCCAAGCCACGCGCCAGAACAGCAATGTGGCCACTCTCGGGGGAACCAACTCGCTGGGCAACGGCGAAATCTACGGCGCTCGATTCCTTGTGAACCTGCCATCGCGTCCGGGGTTCTTCCACTCAATGAGCCTTGGCATGGACTACAAGCATTTCACTCAGGATTTGACGATTGGGGACTCGATCATTTCTTCCCCGGTCTCGTATTGGCCGTTCAGCATCAGCTACAACGCCACGTCGCTCGGCAAGCATTACCTGACCGAATTCAATGCCGGCGTGACCTTTAGCTTTCGTGGCACCAGTGCGCAGGAGGAATCCGAGTTCGACAACCGCCGCTACAACGCAGACTCGAACTTCTTCTATTTACGCGGGAGCCTCGAACACACGCAGAAGCTGCCAGGGGATTTCCAACTCGTGGCCGGAGTGCAGGGTCAGGCTTCGGCCAATCCGCTGCTGGATACCGAACAATACAGCCTTGGCGGCATGAGCACGGTGCGGGGGTATCTGGAGTCCGTCGTGGTGGGAGACAACGCGCTCTGCGGCAGTCTGGAACTGCGGTCGCCCTCAATGCTGGGTTGGATCGGGCCCGAGCACGAATGGCGGATCTTTGCGTTTCTGGATGGCGGGGTGACGACCCTCAATGACCCGTTGCCCGAGCAGACTTCCGAGTTTCGGCTCTGGAGCTACGGATTCGGAAGCACGATCAAAATTTTCGACCACCTAAACGGGGAGTTCATCATCGGGGTGCCGCAGATCACCCAGGCTCCCTCGAATGCCAACCAACCCCTCTTCTCCTTCCGCCTCTGGGCCGAACTCTAAGCACTTTCATGAACATCAAATCCGCAATCGCAGTCCTTCTCCTGATCGTATCCGGCATGTCCTCCAGCCAAGCATGGTGGAACAAGGAGTGGAGCGCCCGCAAATCCATCACGCTGGATACCGGAAAGACGGGAACCGAGATTTCGGATCCGGTCGGCTCGACTGCGGTGCTGCTTCGTTTGCACGGGGGAAATTTCAATTTCGCGGCGGCCCGGGAGGATGGATCGGATCTGCGGTTTGTGGCGGCTGATGACACAACCGTCTTGGAGCACCAAATTGAAAAGTGGGACAGCCTGATGAACGAGGCGTTCGTCTGGGTGAAGGTGCCGGATGTGAAGCCGGATTCCGAAACGAAAATCTGGCTCTACTCAGGAGCCGAGGGCGAAAAGTTGGAAGCGGCACCTGACGCCAAGGCCACTTTTGATCTGGAGACGGTGCTGGTCTACCATTTCGGCACCGCGACCCCGGTGGATGCCACGAAAAACGCCAACAATGCGACCTCCGGCGGGACGGCTTCCGAAGGATCGTTGATCGGTCCGGGGATGCGCCTGCTGGGGAACACGGCCATGAAGATCCCTTCCAGCGGGACGTTCCAAGCTGCTCCCGGGCAGCCTCTGACGATTTCAGTATGGGTGAAATCCACCACCCTCACTGATCAAGGAATCCTTTTTGAGTGGACGGATGCCGGGAATCGCCTTCAGGTGGGATTTGCCAAGGGAGTTCCGTTTGTGGAGATCAAGGATGCGGACGGCACCCACCGCACGCCGGACGGCGAGGCCGTAGCGGAAAATATTTGGAAGCACATCGCGGTCGTCTCCACCAACGCCAGCACCACGCTTTATGTGGACGGCAAGGAAGTCGGAAAAATGGATGTGCCGGTTCCGGCGCTTGCGGGCGAGGCGTCGGTCGGCGCGGCTCTCGATGGCAAAAATGGTGTTGTCGGAGAGATGGATGAATTCGAGATTTCTAAGGTGGCACGGGGCACTGGTTGGATTCGTTTTGCTTACCTAAGCCAGGCGGGGAACGACGCCAGCACGAAGCTGATTGTGCCCGGCGAGGAGGAAGGCAGTGGAGGGGGCGGTCACAGTGCCGCGCTCGAACATGTGATGCTCTTCGGAGACATTGCCAAGAACATGATGTTCGACGGATGGATGGTCGTGTTTTTCTGCGCGATCATGGCGATTGTGAGTTGGATCGTCGCCGCAAAGAAATTTTTCTACCTCAACAAAATCCAGAAAGGCAGCCATGAATTCATCCGGCAGTGGAAGCAGGTCTCCAGCGATTTGACGGTGTTGGATCATGGGGATGCCGAGAGCGTGAGCAGCCTCGGCGGTGCCGCCAACTCCAAGGCACAGCGCCTCATGAAGCAATCCCCGCTCTACCATATCTACCACATCGGATCGGAAGAAATCCGCCACCGTATGGACAACAAGAACAAGCGCTTCAACGGGCTTTCGGCGCGGTCGATTCAAGCAATCAAGGCGAGCCTGGATTCCGGCCTCACCCACGAGGTCCATCGCATGAACAACGGGTTGATTTACCTGACCATCAGCATCGCCGGCGGCCCCTATGTGGGACTCCTCGGCACGGTCATCGGTGTCATGATCACGTTTGCGGTCATTGCGAAAACCGGAAACGTCGAGGTGAACTCGATTGCGCCCGGTATCGCGAGCGCGCTCTTGGCGACGGTCGCGGGTCTGCTCGTCGCCATCCCCGCGCTCTTCCTCTACAGCTACATCAACTCCCGCATCAAGGGCGCGATCTCGAACATGAGCATCTTCATCGACGAGTTCATCACCAAAATGGCGGAGTTCTATCCCGCCGACGAATCGCATGTTCCGGTGCGAAACACCACACTGCCTCCGCCCCGCTCCGAGCCGCACCTTGATCTGCCCACGATGGAGGTGAAAAAGAACTCATGACAGCCGGCGACGACGATAACAAATCGGTCGATGACATCAACGTAACCCCCATGGTGGACCTCTACCTGGTGCTGCTCCTGATCTTTATCATCATGACGACCGCCGGAGTGCAGGGGACGAAGGTGGACTTGCCGAAAGGGAGCAAGGCCCCGGCCATTGGCGGACCCAAGAGCAAAGCCGTGACGATCAACAACGAAGGTAAAGTCTTTCTCGATACCGTGCCGGTCACGCTTGCTGAGCTCGAGGCTAAACTCACTGACTATAAGGCTAAAAACCCGGACTTTCCTGTCGTCGTGCGCGGAGACCGCGCCACGCAATACCAAATGGTCATGGACGCACTGGATGTGATCGGGCGGGTGGGCGTCACCCAAATTGGCTTGGCAACCCAGGGACCCAAATAAGCCATGATGCTCGACGACGAAGAGGACGAAGACCGGACGTTCTTCCAAAAGCACAAGGTGAAGTTCATCGTGGTGGGATTCCTGATTCTTGCGGCGGGTGCGGCCGCGCTCGTCCCCAAGGATGCGCCCAAAAAAAAGTCGTCGATAAGCATGGTGAGCATCATACCTCCGCTTCCACCCCCTCCGCCGCCCCCTCCGCCACCACCCAAGGAGCAGCCGCCGGAACCGGAAACCGTGCAGGAACAAAAATTTCAACCCGAAGAAGCCGCGAAGCCCGAACCTGCGGATCCAGATCCGGCACCAGCCCCGATGGGAACCAACCTTCAGGGAGACGGACCAAATGCCTTTGGGCTCGGAGTGGGCGGCGGAGGCGGCATGATTGGTGGCGCGGGAACCGGTGGTCGCGGAGGCACCGGCTCAAAATATGGCGGCTACGCCAGCCAAGTGCAGTCCCGCGTGGTCGATGCCCTGCGGATCCATAAAAAAACCCGTGCTGCCGCACTCAATATCAAAGTCCGGGTCTGGCTTGACGCCACCGGACGCGTCACCCGTGCCGTGCTTTCCGGGACTTCCGGCAAAGCGGACGTGGACGCCGCCATTCGCGACGAGATTTTAACCGGACTGCAATTGCAGAGTCCCCCGCCGGACGGCATGCCCATGCCGATTGTCATGCGCGTATCAGCAACCCGGCCCAACTAGTTCCATGAGATTTTCGACCATTCATCCCATCCTGCTCACCCTGCACCGCACCATTCCGCTGGTCGCATTGCTCGCGACGGTCGCTTCTGCCAGCGCAACCGATTACGAAGTCGCGCAAGTTGGAAAAAAGAACCGGATCATTTTTGACTATCCGGAATCCGCTTCCACCCCAAAGCCTACGGCCACTCCGACTCCAGCACCCAAAAAGCTCGTTCAGCCGCCGGAGCCGATTTCTTCCCCGGTTCGACCAGAGCCTGTGGAAGAGAAAATTCCGGCAGCGACGCCCGAGCCTACGCCTGCTCCCACTCTATTTCCCACGCCGCCACTGGCAGCAACCCCCGCGCCAACTCCCGAACTCACGCCTGAGCCGACGCCTGCCGAACTCACGCCCATTGCCGAAGCAACGCCCGAGCCAACCCCGGTGCTGAAGGCGCCAATTACGACGGAACCCGAGCCCTCTCCGGTTGCCGAAGCCACGCCCGAGCCAACCCATGCGCCGACATCCCCAGTTGTGGCCGAGGAATCCAAGCCCGAACCCTCCCCCGAGCCCAAACCTGATAAATCCTTGGAAGGCCCCTTGCCAACGGCTCCGACGGCTAAGGAAAATGTGCTGGAGACCACGCCAGAATTGTCGGCCCCCGAGCCATCCTCTCCTTCCCAAAGCGTCACGATCAATCTGATCAACAAGCTCGTCCAGCGTGGAATTCTCACCGCAGAGGATGCCAAGGAAATGATTGTTCAAGCGCAGGCTGAAGCGGATGCGGCGCGTGCCCAAGCGCAGGCGGATATGTTTGCAGTCGCGCAGGTGGCAGCGGTCCAGGCGGCCTCGGACCAAATCGCCGTGGCCCAAGCTCAGAATGCGCCAGCCTCGCCCGACGACGTGCGCGTGACCTACATCCCGGAGCCTGTGAAGATGCAAATCAAAGAGGAAATCAAACTCGAGCTCGCGACAGATCGCGCATCCAGCAAGCTCGCCAACAACATCATTCTCCCGGGGTGGACCAGCAAAGTGCGTCCGTTCTTCGACTTGCGCTTCCGCTACGAAGGCGACACGTTCCCCAATGGCAACGACGCCACCGGAGCCTTCCCGAACTTCAATGCCATCAACACCGGTGCCCCCTTCGACACCACAGGCAATCAGTTTGCGCCACAGCTCAACGTCGATCAAAACCGGAACCAATTCCGGATTCGTGCGCGATTTGGGGCGGAGATCGACATGGCGGACAATTTCACCACCGGATTCCGTGTTGCAACCGGTCAGAACAATTCTCCCGTCTCCACAAACCAAAGCCTTGGCCTGGCCAACTCAGCGACGCAGGGCCAAGGTGGAAACTTCAGCAAATACGCCCTCTGGCTGGATCGCGCATTCCTGCGCTACGACCTTGGCAAGGAGTCCAACAAACCCGGATTCACCGCATGGGTCGGACGTTTCGACAGTCCGTTTTTCTCTACACCTCTCATTTGGGATGACGATCTTGGGTTCGACGGGGCGGCGCTCAAGCTGAGCTACGAAGTCCTGCCCGGGCTGACGCCATTTGTCACGGCGGGTGCATTTGTGATCTATAATACGGACTTCAATTTCTCTTCGAATCAGCCCGTGAAGTTCAAGAGTTCCGACAAATACCTTTATGCCATTCAGGGCGGACTGGAGTGGAAACCCGGAACGGATTGGAAAGTGAAAGTGGCCGGTGCCTATTACTACTTCCAAAACATCGAAGGCAAACTCTCCACCCCCTACACCCCTCAAACCGCAAGCGACGCCAGCGATACCGATAACAGCCGTCCTTCTTTTGCCCAAAAAGGGAATACTTATATGGCCATCCGGAACATTATCCCGGACGCCAGCAATGACTACGGCGCGATCAACCAATGGCAATACTACGGACTCGCCACCGAGTTCCATGAACTCGCGCTCACTGCCCGCGTTGATTACAATGGCTTCGAACCCGTTCAGGTCTCGCTCATCGGCGAATTCGTCCAAAACCTTGCGTTCGACAAAGGTGCCATTGATGCCATCGCCGTCAATAACCGGGGTCCGATTGACGCCGCTGGACTCTCCGCCATCGGCGCCTTCGATGGGGATCCCGCCGGCTGGATTGTCCAACTTAAGGTCGGAACGCCCTCGCTCTCGAAACGTTGGGACTGGAGCATTGATGTCGGCTATCGCTGGATCGGTTCCGACTCCGTCGTGGACGGATTCAACGATTCCGATTTCGGACTCGGCGGAACGAATATGAAGGGGTTCACCGTGGGAGGCTACCTGGCCCTCTCGGAAAACGTTTCGGTCTCCCTGCGCTGGATGGGCTCGGACAACATCGCAGGACCCACCTACAAAACAAACATCATCCAACTCGACCTCAACTCAAAATTCTAACATGGTTACCCGCAGAAAGCCCTTTCATCCTTCATCCTTCATCCTTCATGCTTTTCTTCTTTTTCTTCTCCTCTGCGCTCCGGTTTTCGCCGCCGAGGAAGAAGGGCTGGAAGCCAAGCTTCGTGATGCCTTGCGCGACACGATGCTCAAGCTGCGTGACGCGCAGGGTCAGGTGGCGGCCGCGCAAGCGGAGGCCATTGCTGGCCAGGAAAAAAATAAAGAGCTGACGGCAAAGAACGAGATCCTGACCAAAGACCTCCTCGCCGAACGCAACACGTCTGCAAACATGATTGCCGAGCTCAACACCAAGCTGGAGGAGCGTGGAACCGTGATCACCAGCCTTCAGGCGAAAGTCGAACGATGGAAGAAATCCTATTCCGAGGTCACGGCTTTTGCCGCGCATAAGGAATCCGAGCGCGCGAAGTATTTCGACAAGTCGCTTAAGTTGGAACGAGAAGTTGCCGCCGTGAAGGTGAAAAACCTAGAGATGTTCAAAGCTGGCATGGACACGCTGGATCGCTATGAAAAATTTGGATTGGGCGACGCGATTCTTGCGCGGGAACCATTTGTGGGAAGAACGAAAGTCAAGTTTGAAACCCTGATTCAGGATCAGGCGGACAAGCTGACCGATGCGCGAATCCAACCGGAACAGCAGAAGAAACCAGAATCCCAGCCCGCCGCCGCAACCACCCCGCAAGGCTAACCGCACACCACATTCCATGATCAAATCCATCCATTTCGCCATTTTCGCCACCTGTTTGCTGGTTCTTTCCCACTCCCTCCACGCCGTCGAGGACGTGATTGCCAAGGTGGGAGACCAAGAAGTCCGCGCTGACCAAGTGATCCCCTATCTCGAAAGCCTCAGTTCAGCCGACCGTGAGGCCCTGCTCAAAAATCCTGCCGCCCTCAGCCAAGCAGTCCGCACCCTGATCCTTCAGCAAGTCCTCTTCAAGGAGGCGCTTGCCAGCGGATGGGACAAAACTCCTGGAGTCGCTGCCCAACTCGACCGGCTCCGCCAAGGGGCGATTGCCGAGACTTACCTTCAATCGATTGCGAAAATCCCCGAAGGATTCCCGTCGGATCAAGACGTGAAGGCACTTTACGAGGCCCGCAAATCCGATCTTCAAATTCCGGCCCGCATCCGGCTTGCACAAATATATATTGCCGTTCCCAAGGACGCCCCGAAGGAGGTCCAGGAGCAGGCCCGGCAGAACATGGACGCCATCGCAAAAGCCGCCAAATCGGGCGATTTTGCAGCCGTGGCCCGCGAGAAAAGTGAGGAGCGGGAAAGCGCCTCGCGCGGAGGGGAAGTGGGTTGGCTCGCAGAAAGCCAAATCCAACCGGGCATCCGTGCCAAAGTCAGCGGGGCCGCCGCCGGTTCCGTGACCGAACCCATCCGGCTTGAAGATGGATGGTATGTGGTGAAGGTTGTGGACACGAAAGAGGCCCATACCGCCACGCTGGAGGAAGTCAAAGACCAGCTGGTGCGCGCGCTGCGCAATGACCGGCTGCGAGCGAACCGCGACGCCTACCTTGCGAAGCTCCAGCAGCAGAATCCGGTGGTTCTCGACGAACTCAGCCTGCCCAAGCTTTTGAAGTAGCCGCTGGACAAACGGAGTGCCGAGCATGGAACTGGCGTAACATTCCGTTTTCTTTTTCCTCCAACCTGTTGTATTTCGGAATCAGTGTTTCCTGCAGTAGGCTGGAGACCTTTGTGATGACCGAAACGAATCCATCTCCCGACGATAGAAGAATCAAGATCAAGCCACGCAACCTGAAGGGACCCGCAGAGGCGCACGAGGTGGGCGATGCCGAAGAGAAGCCAACGGACAAATCTTCCCGCCCACAACCCAGTGGGATTCCCTTTGCTGCACGCGCCCAGACGAAAACCCGCATAAGCAGGGAGTCCAAGGCTGGCTCCGGCGTGGACGAGCCGGTTCTCTCGTCGGAAGACACCCCGGCTCAGAAACCGAACCAGGAAGAAAGCCCGGTCAAGACCCCGCCGGACTACGAACCTGAGGGAGACGCTCCCGGACTCAAACCGCGTCGTTCGTTCACACGCATCGGAATCCTTCCTGCATTTCTCGTTCTTGTCGCAGCCGTGGCGCTCGCGGCATGGGCGTTTTATCAGATCGGAGTCAAAGTGGAACGCTCCCGGCTCTTGGCCGCGACCGCACGAGAGGGAATGGAAGTGCCATCCGCCTTTCAGGATCGGCTCGACGCCGCTTTTCAGGAACTTCGTGCCGGCGATGCCTCAAAGGCGCTTCAAGAGTTTAGCGAGTTGGAAGCAGAAATGCCCCGTGTCTCCTCGCTCACCTACCTCGTCGCGCTCGCAGCCATGCAATCCGGCAACGCCGATCTCGCCGCGCAAAAAGCCGACGCGTCCATTGCAAAATCCGAAAGGGTGTCCGATGCACTGGCACTCCAAGCCGTCTTGGAAACCCAAAAATCCAACGCCGGCGCCTCCGAGTTCGGCGACCCAAAAATCCGTGCCGAATCGTATCTCCGCCGGGCCATGATCGCTGACGCCGCGAACCCATCTCCCATGATCGAGCTTGGCACCCTGCTTCGCTATCAAAAGCGCAACGACGAAGCCCTTCAACTTTTCGAGGGTGCCCGGCTGCGCCTGAATCCCGTGGACAGCCGGATGGTGGCCGATGTCTCGATCGAACTCATGCGGATGCAGGAAATGGCAGACGCCGATCTTCCCGCGCAGGCCGTGCGCCCGGTTTCCTTCCCCGCCGCTTACCTTGCCATGCGGCGCACGGATTTCGACCAGGCCACCGAGATCCTCAACTCCCTCAAGGTGTCCCTCCCAGCGGATGAGTTTTTCTACCTCGTCAACGACCCCGCGATCCGCCGGTTCGCCCGCGAGCCCAAGCTGAAATCATTTTTTGAGTAGGGCACCAAGTTCAGGAAAAATGTTTTGAATGAGGCGGAGAAGAATGCACGTTTCACTTTCTCTGTTGAGTTTGTCGTGGCAACAGGAAGGCTCCGGGAATTCTCTCATCCAATGTGGCAAGCCGCAGATCATGCCGTTCAGCCAGCGCGGCCAGATGGGCGTCGGTTGTGTGGACTGCGGAAGCACACCAGTCGGGCCAATCGGTCCCACCGAGATCGTCCGGCAGAAAACGATGCGCTTTACCCAGGGAATCCAACATACCACGTAAAACAGCGGACGCATCCTGCACCGTGACCCGCCCGGAGGTACGCTGCACCGACACCCGCACGAACCCGATTTCCGGGATTGAGGACGAATGAAGACAAACTCCCCGTTGCCGCTTCTGGTCTGCAATCCACATGATCGTGCGATCATGGTCGAGATGGTCGCTCCACCCCCACGCAACCAGCACATTGACATCCAGAAGAAAGCTCATGGGAAATCAGTCAACATTTCCCGCGTGGAATCAACGGTGAGAGGGGGAAGATCCTCTGCATGGCCGAAGATCATGGCTCCAGTCAACGGACACCTTTTCAGCTTCACTTCCCCTAGGACGTGGACGGGCGCAACTGCCTGACGGCGGAGAAATTCCGAAACGGTAAGCCTTTGCTTCTGCGCCCTAGTGCGTATAGCCCGCGCCTCGTTCGGGCTGACTTTGAAAGAAATTGTTGACATGGTATTACTGTAATACAAGACACAGCGTTCTGGCAAGAACCGCTTCCCAAAATCCCGATGTAAGCTCGATTTGTCGACATGGATGAAAAATGGTTTGTCTTTTATATGAAGACACAACTCTTGGGAAAGAGCGGGATCGAAATCTCACGGCTTGCTTATGGCTGCATGCGGGTCTCACGTTCGTGGGATCGGAACACTGTGGATGCCGAGGTGATCCAACGCGGAATCGCTCCAGCGGCTGCGCATGGAGCGGATCGATCTCCTGAGTCGGATCAGCCAGATGCTCAACAGGCTCACCGCCACCGCCAGCCAACCGAGCCAATTGACATGCAGCAAGGCTTCCGGCGTCCGCACCACGACCTGGCCTGCCATGATGGCTGCCACTGCTCCGCCGGTCACATAGACGAGGGCAAGATAGCTCTCCGGCAATTTCAAATTAAAGACCAGATGCGGCGAAAGGAACGGGATGATTGTGCGATGGCCAAAAACCAGCGATACCATCAGCAGCAGCGCGCGCCAGGCATTGCGATCTGCCAACAGCGAAAGAAAGTTTTTCCACGAAGGGGGCGGTCCGTTTGCCAGATGCCCGCGCACATGAGGAAGAGAAATAAACAAGAGTCCCTCCACCACGAGCGCGATGCCGACCACCAGCATAAACGGTGTTTCCCACCGAAAATGTTGCGCCAGAAACAGCCCGAAAGGCACGCCGAAGACCGCCGCAGCGGGAAACGCGGTCATCACAATTCCCATTGCCGCGCCTCTCCTCTGCGCCGGTACCAGATCCCCACGATGGCCAAAAGTGTAGCATTCGACACTCCGCCGAACGCCCCCCACACGGCTCGGGCCACCAACAAACTTCCCGCCGATTCCGATATCGCGCAAGCATAAGTGCCAACGATAAATCCAATATACGAAACCAACAACACCACGCGCCGGTCGAATCTATCGATAAACGGTGCCGTCGCCAGCCCAACGACTCCCGCCATCATCGTATAAGCCGCAATCAACATACTGAACTCCACTGCCGAAAGCGACAACTCACGCATCAGCAGCGGCCCCAGAGGCATCATGATCATAAAATCCATGATGGAGGCCGCCCATGCTTGAACCGGATCGGCGACTGTCGCGGCGGAGCCATCGAGGCGGGTGACGTCGCGGGATGAGCCGTTTGAGGAGTTGTTCGAGCATTTCAATGGGAAAATCATCTGATTTCTGTTTTTCCCAACCAATAGCACGCGAGCGGTGCCGGAATTTTCACCAACTGGAGCGTGACGCCGGGTTCCAGCTCACGTTCCATGATCCCGAAGTCCTCCGGTTCCTTCGTCACCACGTAGCCGAGCGAGACCTTGCGCTCGCGGCAGAATTCCACCATGCCTTTCAGTTCCGTCCAGCCCGTGGCTTGGTTGCGGTATTTCACCTCGAAGGGCACGAGCCGTCCTTCCACCTCGGCGATGATGTCCACCTCTTGATGCTTTTTGCCGCGCCAGTAGGAGAAGCCCACACTCTGCTGGTAATAGCGAGTGAAGACGTGCTTGAAAAACGCCGTCTCCACCGCCGCACCCATCGCCCCCGCGTCTTCCAACATCGACTTCCCTTTCAGCAGCACGCTCGGCGCGATGGCGGCATCCGCCAGATATACTTTGGATCGCCCGCGGAGGATTTCCTTGCCGTAGCCGAAGGGCGGCAGCCGGTGGATGAGGTGGGCCGCTTCCAGTAGCGTGATGTAGTTCGTGGCCGTCGGTTTTTTCACCTGCAGGTTTTTTCCAAGTTCCGTCATGTCAAGTAGCCCGCCGCCATGCAGGCAGAGGTAGAGAAAGGTCTGCTCCAGCTCCAACACCCGCCGCACGCCGTAGAGCGCAGTCATGTCGCGTTTGAGCACCTTGTCCACAATGTCCTCACGCAGGAGTTTTTGCGCCGCCACCACACCATCCACCAGCGCGCACTGCGGGAAGCCGCCGCGCAGCAGGTAATCATGGAAATGTCCTGTCAATGGCTTGGCCGCCGCTGCCGTGCGTCCGAAGTCCGCCACGCTCCAAGATCGCAATTTTTGCAGCGATCCCACTTCTGGCAAATCAGGCACCGACACCTTTTTGATTTGCAGGTATTCGTAGAACGACAGCGTCGCTAGGCGCACCGTGTGCCAGCGGCCGGTGCCGCTTTCCTGCCCCTCAGTCGCCAGTGGGGTGGCCGAGCCCGTCACCGCAATGCGACGGTGCTTTTGAAAATCTACCTGATGTTTCAGCCATGTTTGCCAGTCCTTGGTGTATTGGATTTCATCCAGAAACACATATTCCGGCCCAGGTTGCGCCGGTTCCACTTCCCGCCACAGATCCATCAACCCATCCAGCCCCGCCAGCTTGAGCAGGGGATGGTCGAAGGTCGCATACAGAATTTGTCCCGGTGGCACCCCTTCCGCAAGCAGGCACTCGATGGTCTGAAGCAGGAGCGTGGTTTTGCCGATCTGCCGGGCTCCGCTGAGCAGCAGCGCGCGCGGCGCGGGCGGGTTTTGCACCCACTGTTTCACTTCGGAAAAAGCCGCCCGCTTCCAGTCAGGCAACCCGCTCTGCCGCTCTCCACGCCACCACGGGTTAAACTGGCGCAACACGCCGATGAGGTCTGATTTCGTGTTCAACATGAGCAAAAATTGCTTCTGAATGATGAATAAGTAAAGTGTATTGTACTTAAAACTCAATAATAAGGATTATTTTCGTTTTCTGGGGAGATCTTCACCTTCATCCGACTTCAATCTCCCCGCTCATCAGCCGCGACAGCAGCAGGTCACTGGCGGCGTGTCGCAGGAAAATGATGCCCAGCACGGGTATGAAGTACAGGTAGAGGGTGATCGCGCCTCGATTTACCCGTGCAACACTGCTTTTGCCTCACCACGCCCCATCCCCTGGACCGTCCGCCGCCCTCCACAGGTAGAGCGCGGCTGCGGTGCGGAATGGTAGCCACCGTTTTCCATGACGGGTCAATTGATCCGGTTTCGGCATTTTCCGCTTCCCGTGTGAAATTTGGAACCCTCGACGCACCCCGAGATCGTGAACAGGTAGCACGTCCTGACGTCCGAGGTTGAAAATCAGAAGCATTTCGACCGTCCATCGCCCCACGCCCTTGATGGCGGTCAGGCGTTCGATGATTTCGGCGTCGCTCAGACCGGCACATTCTTTGAGTGTTGGCACCAGGCCATCCTCCGTCTTCTGAGCGATTTCGTGAATATAAGCGACCTTAGGACGAGAAAGCCCGGCTGCGCGGAGGGTTTCGGCGGGCGTGGCAAGAACCAGCTTCGGCTCAGGGAAACCAGATTCTCCGAAAATTGCGCAGAAACGTCCATGAATCGTTCCGGCTGCTTTCCCGCTCAACTGCTGGTGGATCACAGCATGCACGAGGGACTGGAACGGGGACTCCAATTTCGGGCTGTGCCGGATGGGGCCAATTCGCTCAATCAATCGCGCCATGACCGGATCAGTGCTGAGGTGTTCGATGGCGCGTTTGTTCATGGTAAACGGGAAAGAGCATCAATCAAACCCCACCTTCTCAATTTGCGCAATGTCTGGTTGAATCCTGCCATGTTTGCGATGCTCAAAGGCTGGTTCGGTGAAAAGGGGGCGCAGCTCGGCATGTGGATGGGCCTCGACGCGGAAGTTTACCGCCGCATCCACGACCTCGTGCTGCCCATCCACGGAGGCACAACGCAGATCGACCACGTTCTCGTCTCGGTTTA
Source organism: Chthoniobacterales bacterium (assembly GCA_038214335.1). Lineage (GTDB taxonomy): Bacteria > Verrucomicrobiota > Verrucomicrobiia > Chthoniobacterales > Terrimicrobiaceae > QYQL01. The sequence continues at coordinate 3,697 of JBBQRY010000011.1, read as the reverse complement.
TGGAATCTTCGTCGTCGAGACGAAAAACATGAAGGGGTGGATATTTGGCGATGAGCGTTCGCCGCAGTGGACTCAGACCCTTTACGGAAAGAAATCTCGGTTCCAGAACCCGCTGCGCCAGATTCAAATCTTATCCAATTGATTCGCCAGATTACCGTTCCGCGAGCACCGGCTCGTCGTCGTTGATGAAAACACTGGCCGTGATGTGCATGGCATTCACGAGGCAAAGCCCCTCACGGACACCGCTTTCCCGCAGACAGCTTTCAATTTGTGGGGTGATGTTCAGGAACCCCCGGCGAGCGGGGACTTCAAACCAGAGTTCTTGTCGGAAGGATTTGATGGGCGTTTTGGGTCAAATCGAATGGTATCACCCTGACGCACGGATGCCAAACCGTTGAACCTAAATCCGGCAGAAGAATTGACCACGGATTACACAGATACCACGGATAGAAGCAGTTATGACATTCTTGTAGCGCCTTGCGATCCACCTTGCGGGTGAACAGGGATTGTGTTCCAAATCCCTCCATATCAGGGTAATCCGTGTAATTCGTGGTTAAAACTGCTTTTTTTTCTAGGTTGAATCTTTGGGCGCATTTTGTGGGCAGAGATGAAAATCGGCGAATCACTCACTTGACCATGATTCGCTCCACTATCAAAATCCTCTCATGAAATTCTTCGTCGCTTTTTCAGCGGGAGCCTCCACCTCCGGGAGCCGAAGCCGGTGAAACGAATTCTCTCCCGATGGACGCCAATCTGAAACCGCATCGCAGGCCCAAGCTGAAAATCTTGCACATGGAGCAACTTCGCGACTTGCTGCTCTCTTTTCCCGGCGTGACCGAGGAGGAGCCATTCGGACCCGAGGTGGTCGTTTACAAAGTCCAAGGAAAAATGTTCGCACTGGTGGATTACGACTCGGTTCCGCCCACGATGAACCTCAAATGCGATCCTGACCGCGCCCTCGACTTGCGGGATCTCCACGAAGCAATCCGTCCCGGCTACCACATGAACAAGCGTCATTGGAATACGCTCGAATTGGATGGTCGTCTCAAGGCCAAACTGGTGACTGAGCTGGTCCGGCACTCCTACGAGCTTGTGGTGGCGGCACTGCCTCGCGTGGCTCGGAACAAACTGGGTGAAGCGGGTTGAGCGTTCCAGATGACTCCATCTAGGTTGGCTTCTGGAGGATGTATGCCCAATACATGAAAGTTCTGGAATGGCTACGGATCGAACTCATCCGAGGGATTTCCTGAGGTATGCAAACACCCTGTTCCGCTCCCGCATCGCCCTCTGAAAACGGATTTTTGATCGCTCTCAAAGCCGTCGAACCGCTAAATGATTTTTACTATACGAAAATCGGATGATTTGCCATTGTATATCCCAATGCCCTCTGCGATATTAACTCTTTTCTGGCTTGCGGTACATGCGCTGATTGCTCCGCTTGTTGCGCCTGCTGAGAAGCCGACCCTTGCTCCTGACCTCACCCTCCTGATGGAGGGCAGCAAAGAGCTGTCGTTATCGAGCTTCCGAGGCAAATGGGTGCTGCTGCTATATGGAAGCACTTACTTTCCTAGATCGGAGGAGATGACATTGGTGGGGTCTCACGTCCGCGAAGCTCTCGCATCTCACCCCTTCGAGTTCATTCAGATCTTTGATGATCCGTCGGCCTGCGATGGGGCACTCTTCAGTACCACCCTGTTTGCCGGGATTCCTGCGACGATCGACCGAAAACAACTCCCGGATTTCTTCTCCGATCAAAATTTGCCGAAATGGTATCTCATTGATCCCGAGGGGATGATTCTGGCATCGGGATGCTACGAAACGCCCGCGAATTTGCGGAGCATCCTCACAAAGGCATGGAGGGGCGATCCTCGCATGAAAGGAGCTGCAATCGCCGCGACTGCGACGCAGGCACGGGAGGAAAAGCTGCTGCAGAAAATCTATCGCGTCGACATGCAAACGATCGTGGACATGTCGGAATCGATTCTGGCGAAGGATCCTGGAAACGAGGTGGCTCTGCGATTCCTCTTGCATGGCCTTATTCGAACAAAGTCCTACAAGGAAGCCAATATGGTGTTGGCGGAAAAAACCGCAGGGAGGGAGATTACCGATGTCACTCGCCTCTACATCGACACCTGCCGGTTTGTTGAATCCGACGATTCGAAGAATCGCGACGCCTTGTTAGCTTTCAGCGAGAAATACCCCGAGAGCAAGTTTGTGCGATGTATCCTCCTGCCCATGCACAAGGTCCCCGACGAACTCACTTCCGGCGACAAGGAACTTTTGCGCGTGGCCTATCGACAGCCGCGGGGCTTCGATGTGAAGATGTTCACTGGTTACACCCTTCAAGCGGACGGCCATCCCATTAAGGCATTACGATATTTTGAAGAGGAACGAGGCCGTGGCGTCATGGCGGAATTTGCACTGGCGGATTGCCTCGAACAGCTGGGGCGATCCGCAGAAGCGCGCTCCTTGCTTGCTGGTCGCAATGGGCTCACTCCCGAAAATGCCAATCCTACCGAGGCATGGCAGCAGATGCATGCAGCGACGCTGATGCTGGACTGGGCGACGGCCGCTGAGTATGCGCGGGCTTACCAAAAACTGCGCCCGGAGAAAATGCAGGGATTATTGGTTGAATGGCTTGCCTCCGAATACCTCGGCGATCAGGCGAGGGCAGGTGAGTTGCGGGAAGAATCGCTTTCAATGACCACCAGCAGCAATCGCTACCAAAAAGCAGCGAGTCTGCTAAAAGCTGGGGCAGAACCTACGGTGAGAGACTTGACTGATTTGAAAGATGAAAACATCCGTTTCGATACGGGACTTCTCTTTGCATTGTTAAGCTTGGAAAAGGATCGCTATTTCTCACTCAGGCGGGCACAGCTCGCTTCCTGGGTGACTGAGTGGGATTATGCTGTCTTCAACAAGTTGAGGGCCATTGAATTGGATAAGCAAAAATGAGCTAAGGCGGCGTCAATAAATATAGGCAGCAAGGGTTCCGTCGAAGGGTTTGATCGCGCCTTCTTTGTGGGCTTTTGCGATATCCTGCTTGATCCGACTTTCGAGTGTGAGGATTTCTCCGGCAGTCAGTTCGTAGTCGCCAAGCATGAGGTCGGCGGATGCGATGAACTTGTGGAGTTTTTGCACTACACTTGCGAGATGGCTCACCTGCTGGTTCAACTCAGCAATCTTTCGGACCTGCTCCTGATCACGCCCAAGACGTTATTTTCGGTAGCCAGCCAGAGCCGAAACTATCGGGCTAAACTGTTACCCTTTCTGGTCGTCCTGTGCCGCAGCCGTGAAGAAGCCGGGAAAGCACTCGAAACGATACGGGAATGGATGGCCGGAGCCGGACTTACACTTCATCCTGAAAAGACTTGTGTGGTGGATATGAACCCGGCTGACAGTCATTTTGACTTCCTCGGCTACCGGTTCAAACGCACCAGGCGGGGACGCTTGATGAAGCTAGTCCGACCCAAAAGCCTGCGCAAACTGCGCGAATCCATCAAACCGCGAACGAAGCGCAGCAGCGGTCGAAGCATGGAAGCCATGGTAGCCGAAATGAACCGGAAACTCCGGGGCTGGTATGGCTACTTCAAACACGCAGATCCCAGCGATCTGGAAGATATGGATCAATGGCTGCGGACGCGTCTGCGCTCCATCCTGCGCAAGCGGAGGGGCGGTCGAGGCCGGGGCCGTGGTC
>JBBQRY010000010.1:0-18527 GCA_038214335.1 Chthoniobacterales bacterium | reverse complement strand
CATGGCAAACTCGTCCATGTTCAGGCGTCCGTAAGGAATCGCGCCCGCCTCCCGCAGCTTGCGGATCGCTGTGGCATCGTAGGGCGCTTTGTAGCCGGCCAAGATTTTTGATCCGCACGTGCAGGGTTCGCCGAGCACGTTGATGACGTCTTTGATCCCGATGGGCACGCCGCCGAGCGGCAGCGAAATGTCCGCCGTTTCCGCCGCTGCCAAAGCGGACTCGAAATCGCGCGAGACATAGGCCCCGATGGCGGGATCGACGGATGCAATTCGGTCTTCAAGCGCCCGAAGGGCCTCGACCGGGGTGAAAGTTGCGTTGCGAAATCCGGCCTGAAGCTCGGAAACCGTCAGCAGAGAAAGGTCGTTCATTGGAAAAAAATCTGAAGGGGACGTTACTCCAACACCTTGGTGACGACGATGAGGTTGTTGGCGGCATGGGGGGCGTTGGCGAGCACGGCGGCCCGGTCGAGACCGGGTTTGGCAACGTCTTCGCGGAAGACGTTGAAGACGGGATTCGCATGCGCGGTGGGTTCCACATCGGAGACATCAAGACGTCCGAGCTGCTCCACATACTCCAGCACACTGCCAAGCTGGGATTGGAAAGTTTCGGCTTCTTCGTCGGTGAGTTCGATGCGCGCCAGCCGGGCGACATCGCGGACATCAAGGTTCGGGCTGCTCATTGGATTCCAGAATCGTATCAGCCTCCCCAACCGGGGAGGAAGCCCGAAATTTTTATCCTGCCAAAGAAACCAAATGCTCTACCGACATGTTCCCGGCAATCAGCTCCGTCTCGGTCATCCTCAACGCTCTGCGACTCCGGCGGACCCCACTCTGAGGTTTTTTTAAGGGATTTCCCATGGCTTGTCGTTTCATTCATTCGATGACACCATCCGCTCCCGAAGACATTGCCACCCATGGCACCCAAGATCATGAAACCTTCCTTTGATTCTTTGCTCACGCAATACCGCGAGCGCGAAATCCCGCCGCTACCTGCCTCGTTTTCGCAAGATGTCTTGAGAGCAATCCGCCAACGCCAGAGCGTGAGTAAACGCTCATGGTGGCAGGATTTCGTGGAAGCCGCTCTCCAGCCAGCTCACTTGGTAGCGGGTCTGGCTCTGGCGATGGTGATCGGCACCCTCAGTTCCTATTCCTCGCAAAATCTATTCGAAACAAAAGCTGATCGAGGCATCGACCTCGCCGTCTTCTCCAGCAGCGCTCACAGCCTCCCCTCAGGTCTCCTCACTAGACGGCCATGAAAAAAGGTGCCTCCTTCCTCCTGTTCCTTGTCATCATAGGAATCGTTGCTGGCCTCACCGCTGTCAGCGTTGGCTTGATTTCCACACGTTGGCGGCAACAATCCCCGTCGGGAACCGCTCATACTTGGGTTCACTCGAAACTCGACATCACACCACAACAGGAAAAATCCCTCGCACCCATCGAGCGAAATTTCAGCGAACAGCGGCGTCGGCTCGAAGAAAAAATGCATCAAGCCAATGTCGAGCTGGCTCAGGCGATTCTCGACGATGGCCAGCAATCTGAGCGGGTGAATCGTGCGATTGAGAGCATTCACCACCACATGGGAGAGCTTCAAAAAGCGACCATCGGCCATGTGTTCGCCATGCAGGAAATTCTGACTCCCGAACAATACAAGGAATTGCTCGATCTCACCGCCAACGCTCTTCGTAACATGGACGCCCATTCCGAGCATGGTGGCCACGACTGATCCCGAGCCAGACGACTGGCAGCTCGTCGGGTTGGCTCAAGCAGGCGATGAGCCCGCCTATGCCGCGCTGATCGAGAGGCATCAGGGTGCCATCAACGGCTTCATCTTTCGCTCCGTCTGTGATATCGAAACGTCGTGCGAGCTCACCCAAGAGGTTTTCATTCGTGCGTGGTTCGCACTGGAACGCACCCGCCCCCAGGCACGTTTCACCACATGGCTCTTTCAAATCGCCGTCAATCTCTGCCGCGATCATGCCAAATCTAAAAACTCACGGCAGGCCCGCCTCACCGATTCCGTTGTCTCAATCGACAAACACGGCGACGAACACACGCGCGAACTCCCCAGCCCGATGGCGACCCCGGATCGACAAGCCCAGTGGGGCGAAACCATGGATGTCCTCGAATCCGAGATTGCACGGCTTCCCACCAACCTCCGCGAAACCTTCCTTCTGGGTGTGATAGAGGATCATTCTCACAAGGAAATCGCTGCCATGCTCAAAATTTCGGCCAAAGCCGTCGAAACCCGCATCCGCCGAGCACGTCAGCGCCTCGCCGAACGGCTTCAATCCCTCGGTGTTGAGGTTGGCCAGCGCTCATCAGGTTGACACTTCAGCGCATCGGTAGGATGCACAGATATGGGAAAACCCGTCGCCGTGATCAGCGACAAAAGTTTTATTCGGTCGGCCCTTTGCCGCAGACCAACGGAAAAGGGTGCGGAAATCTCGCTCAATTTCTCTCCGGATGGTCTGGTGCCTCGGAGAGCAGGTGAAGCAGGGGTCCAGAGTTTCGAAGGATATTTCGCCAGATGGATTCTGGTGCTGGCATTTCGATAATTTCGCGGGTGGGAGGGATCACGATCCATGACTCCTCGGCGATTTCCCCTTCGAGTTGTCCGCGGCCCCATCCGGCGTAGCCTGCAAATGCCCGCAGACCGGGCACCCAGTCTTCGCTGATCCACTCTTCTCCGGTGCGTCCCGCAAACGAACGAAAGGCGACAACGGTGGGGTGCTCGCGCCATTGCAAGCTGCCCAGCATGATGCGTCCGGATTCGACCGGTCCGCCGTAATAGACCGGCACCTCGGGCGCACCGGGGATTTCTTCGAGGGACTGATCGAGAGGACGGTTCAAAACGAATCCGGTGGCTCCCTCCTCGACACTGTGGTGCGACAAAAAGAGCAGGGTCCGACGAAACCTCGGATCGCGCAACGAAGGATGCGCTACCAAAATGGACCCCATCAAACTTTGCTCCGAACTCATTCCTGCAAGCTATCCGGACCACCTGCAAAATCAAGCCGCAGGAAAAGTCGGGCGCATCTCCGAGCTGTGCAAACAGAGAGAACAGGCGTCTCGCCTGTTTTGGAGACTGGCTATTGTCTGCGGAGTCTCCACTCCCCCACAGGCGAGACGCCTATGCTCCCTGACCTGCCATCGCCGATCGCACTTATCAGAGATGCTCCCGGAAAAGTCCTCACTCGGTTTTCTTGCAGCCGAAAACCCAAGGCGTTAGGTTGGACCTGACTCATTATTCACCATGACCATTGACGAACGCCTTGAAAAATTTCTCCTCCGCCAACCGCAACTCTCCGAAGCCGCGTTTGTGGCGAAGGATGCAAAAATCATGGGCGATGTCCGACTTGGACGGGACGCCAGTGTGTTTTACGGATCCGTGCTGCGCGGGGACATCGAATCCATCATCATTGGCGAGGGGTCCAATGTGCAGGATGGGTCGATCATCCATTTGGCGGATGACCTGCCGGCGATTGTTGGGGACTACTGCACGATTGGCCATGGAGCCATCGTTCATGCCTGCACGATTGGCAACGAGTGTCTCATCGGCATGCGGGCGGTCGTTCTCGATGGGGCGGAAATTGGCGAGCAATCGCTGGTCGCGGCCGGAGCCGTCGTCACCCCGCGCACGAAAATCCCTCCTGGCTCGATGGTGATGGGTGCGCCGGCGATTGTGAAGCGCGCCCTCTCTGCCGATGAACGCGCCGGACTTCGCGCATGGGCCGAGAAATACATCCACGTGGCCCGGGCCCATGCGGCTTTGGAAAAATCAGGAGTGGTCATTTGAAAATGGAGATGCTGGCGAACCTGCGGACGGCGGAATGGATGTTTTGGGATTTCCTTTTGCCATGGGGGATGGTGATGGGGGTGATCGGATTCCTTCTGGCATGGGTGGTTGTGGTCGTGCTGGAGCGTCTTGCATGGACGCGGGCAATTTGGAATTTGCCACTCTTTTTTGTGGCTCTTGCGGTGTTTTTCGGATGCGTTGTCGGATTGATCCTCACACCGTGAAACCCAGCAAATATTTTGTCACAGGTCTCGTTGTCGCCTTGGCCATTGTCGCGGCGTTCCTCCTGTATGCCCGCTACATCAATCGTCCGTGGACGCGTGACGCGCAGGTGCGGGCGAATGTCATCGGCATTGCGCCGCGGGTTTCCGGTCCCATTATTCAGATTCCGCTCAAGGACAACCAGTCGGTGAAGCGCGGGGACCTTTTGTTTGAGATTGATCCCGCGACATTTCAGGCGGCGGTCGCTAACGCGGCTGCGAAGCTTCAGCAGACGCGTGCGGCGGAGGTGCATGCCCAGCAGGATCTGGCACGGCAGACCACGCTTTACGAGACCAAGGTCAACGATCTCCGTGACCTTCAAAATGCGCAGGACAATGCCGCCTCGGCAGCGGCCGATGCCGTCGCCGCTGCGGCAACGCTCGAAAGTGCAAAGCTCAATCTCTCCTACACGAAAGTGGTGGCCACGGTGGACGGCTACATCACGAACATGAACACGAGCGTCGGCCAATACGTCAGTGAGGGGGAGCAGTTGCTGGCGCTGGTGGATTCCGGTTCGTTCTGGGTGGCGGCCTATTTCAAAGAAACTCAGTTGCGCCATATCCAGGAGGGTAACCCGGCACGCGTCACACTGCTGGGCCATGAAGGCCAACCCTTCGAAGGCGAAGTGGTCAGCGTGGCATGGGGCATTTTTTTGCAGGATGGTTCGACCGTTGAACTGCTCCCAGCCGTCAGCCAAACCATCGACTGGGTGAGACTACCGAATCGGTTCCCAGTGAGAATCCAAATCACCGGCCAGCCCCCCGTGCCCCTCAGAATCGGGCAGACTGCGTCAGTCGCGGTGCACGACCGATAATTGAAACGATAAGAGAGGGGGAAGGAGGAGATTATGCGGATTATGACTGCCAGCGGAGGACTTTAATGCATGCGGGTGACTGGTTACTAGGTCAAGTCCCTCTTCTGCTGTTCTTTGGGGCGGAGCACGTCGGGAAACTCCTCGTGACCCGGAAATTCCCGCGCCAGATGGTCCATCAATTCCTCGATGGTTATGAATTTTGGCTTCTCCTTGGCGCGCAGCACGACATCCCCCCCCCGCCTCTCGATCTCGACTTCCGTCCCCTCGAATCGAATTGCCTTCGGCAGCCGGACGGCCTAGCTCCCACCGTGTTTGAAAAGTTTGGCAGTTGCTGTCACAGATACAAATGTAGATACGAAACGCTCAGTTGTCGAGGACGTTCTCCAATCCGTGCGTCCCACCGGCAATGGGAGGGCGAGCCTCCGTGTGGGCTGAAATAAGTCATTTGAGGATAAGCCAGAGGCCTCCTTTTCCTCACGCAATTTCCACCCCGGTGCCGACGGGAACTTGCTCGAAAACCTCGCAGACATCGGCATTGCGCATGCGGATGCATCCATGGCTAGCCGGTTGTCCGATCAGGTTTTCTTGGTTGGTTCCATGGATGTAAATATACCGGTCACGCGTGTTGGCGTTGGCCGGCTCCAAGCCATCGAGCCACAGAATCCGGGTGAGCACGCCGTCCTCCTCCCCGCCTGGAATGCTCATCTCTCCGGTAGGCACACGGCTCTTGAACACCGTCCACTCTGGAGCTTCGGCACCAAATCTTTCCCCAATCCGGAATTTTCCCAGCGGGGTTTTGAAGCTGCCGGGTTCGGATCCCAGACCAAATTTTGAGGTGGAGATCGGCCAGGACTTGACCGCGACGCCATTCGAGAGAAGATACATGGTTTGCCGGGCTACATCCACATGGAGACTGGTCTCGGGAAATTCATTCATTACACTACTATGCCAAAATCTTATCGTGTCGCAATCGTCGGGGCTTCTGGGGCCGTCGGCGTCGAAATGTTGCGCGTCATGGAACGCCGCAACTTCCCCACCTCCCATGTCCGCCTGCTCGCCTCCCCGCGCTCGGCGGGAAAGACCCTCGATTTTCGCGGCGAGGATCTCGTGATCCAACCGCTGGGCATGAATTCTTTCGAGGATATCGACATCGCACTTTTCAGTGCGGGGTCCGGGATCTCGACGGATTTTGCGCCGGTGGCCGTGGCCTCCGGGGCGGTGGTGATTGATAATTCCTCGGCGTTCCGGATGCGCGACGACGTGCCGCTGATTGTTCCGGAAATCAATGCGGACGACATCCGGGAGCACCAAGGGATCCTTGCCAACCCGAATTGCACCACCGCCATCACGCTGATGGCACTGCAGCCGCTGCACAAAAAATTCCGCGTGAAGCGGATCTTTGCCTCCAGCTACCAGGCGGTCTCGGGCGCGGGAGCCCGGGCGATCGAGGAGTTGCGCCATCAAGTCGAAGCCATTGCCAAGGGCCGAGCCTTCGAACCCGAAGTCTTCCCCCACCAAATCGCTTTCAACGTGATCCCGCAGGTCGATTCGTTTTTGGATAGCGGCTACACCAAGGAAGAAATGAAAATGCAAAACGAAGGCCGCCGCATTATGCACCTTCCGACGTTCAAGGCATCGGTGACCTGCGTCCGTGTGCCCGTCTATCGCGCGCACTCGGTCGCCGTGAGTGCCGAATTCGAGCGTCCGGTCAGCGTCGCAGAGGCGACCGAAGCCATCCGTAACGCCCCCGGCGTGCAAATCCTGGAGGACAAATACCCGATGCCGCTTCAGTGTGCGAATACCGATGATTGCGTGGTCGGTCGGATGCGGCTGGATTGCGCGATGGAAAACGGACTGGCCTTCTGGGTTTGCGGAGACCAACTCCTCAAAGGTGCCGCGCTCAATGCTGTGCAGATTGCCGAGCACCTTTAGAACCTGCTTGTGAGGGAGGAACTTTTCAGCCACGTTCTCGGATGATGAAAAAATCCGGGTGCCTGATGGTGTTTCTGTTTGTCGCAATCTGCGCGAGCATGTTTGCGAACCTCATTCTGCTGGCCATGCTCGGCAACCGGAGCACTTCCAGTGTCGCAGGTGTCCGCACGGTCAGTCCCAAGACGTTTCAGGAGCGCGTCTTGGTTGATGGCACAGAATCCGGCAAGGTGGCGGTCATTCCTCTGGAGGGGGTCATTGCCTTTGGATCCGCAGGCAGCCTCGGCAGCTCCATGGTAGAAGATTTTAAAGCCGCTCTGGAACAAGCCGAGAACGACCGGCAGATCAAAGCGGTCGTGATCCAGGTGGACTCTCCCGGCGGGGAAATCACGGCCTCGGATGTGCTCTACGACGCGATCTGCCGCCTCGCGCGCCACAAACCCGTGGTCATTTATTTCAACTCGATTGGTGCCTCCGGTGCCTACTACGCAGCCTGCGGGGCAAATTGGATCATGTGCAATGATACGACCTTCACGGGCAGTATCGGCGTGATCATTTCGACCCTCAACTACCGCGAGCTCTTTGGAAAAATCGGCCTCCAATCCGTCGTCTTCAAAAGCGGAAAATTCAAAGACATGCTCAACGGAGCCCGCGAGATGTCCGAGGAAGAGGCCGCGTATGTCCAGGGTCTCGTGATGCAAAGCTACGACAGGTTTGTCGGGATCGTCGCCCGCTCACGGAAGCTCGACGAAAAAGAGCTGCGCGAGGGAGTCGCCGACGGGCGCATCCTCAGTGGCACCGATGCCTTCAATGCCCGGCTCGTGGACCAACTCGGCTACGTCGAAGATGCCTACGACAAAGCCGCCGAGTTGGGCGGATCGCCCGATGCGCAAGTCGTCCGCTACGAACGCGCGTTCCGGTTCGACAACTTCCTGCGCATGTTCGGCGAATCCTCCCGCGCCGCCAAAGTCGAGGTCTCGGTGCTGCCAAAATCCGTCACCGCTCTGGACCCCGGCCGCGTCTATCTGCTCCCCGCCTTCTTCGCGCCCTGAGTGTTCGTGTCTTGCTTTCTTCGAGGACGTCGGACGGATTCGATTTGGAGGGTGTGACCGCGACCGCTTTCGAGAGGGGTGACGGTGCCGGTGACTTCGAGGACGGGATGCCGAAGGGTTTGGAGTCCAAATTTTCGGAACGTGGATGCAAACATTTCGGTTTCGAGCATGCCTGAGTGGTCGCAGAGCGTGAGGAATTTCATCGGTTGGCCATCCTGCTGGCGATAAGGACGATCCGCGATGATGAGGCCGCAGATCGTGACCCTGTGTCCGGTGTGGAGCGCGAGGGAATCAATCGGACAATACGTGTCCCATGCAACGTGAGGCCAGAGTTCGAGCGGATGTCCGGAAACGGGAAATCCGAGCAGATCCATTTCGCTCTGCAGGCGGTCGATGGGGGAGGGCGCTGCAAGGTGCGGCGGCAGCGGAGCCTCGGCGTGGGCGAGTCCAACCCCCTGCACAACCAGACGTCGGATTTCCCAGAGTCCGTGGGTGCGGGAGGGAATCAGCGCATCGAACGCCCCGGTGCGCAGCAGGAGTTCCAGATCGTGTTCGGTGGCTCCTGTGCGTTCTGCAAAATCGGAGACCGACCGGAAGGGTGAGGCCTTGCGTTCGGAGGTGATCCGTGCTGGCAGGTCACGGGAGAGTCCCGAAATGGCTCCAAGGGGCACACGGATCCAGCGGGGTTTTTGCGTGGTGGTGGGGGCATCGAGCGAGGGCAGCTCCTCGCACGGAACTTCGGGAACGAACCGGCAGGTCGGGCCGTTGACATCCGGCGGCTGGAATCCGATGCCCAGCAGTCGGCATTCCAGCGAGTAGGCCAGAGGGGAGTAGTACCCCTTGCCATGGGTGAGAACCGCGGCGAGAAAATGCGTGGGATGATAGACTTTGAGCCATGCGGCCTGCCATGCTTCGAGGGCATAGGCCGTCGAGTGCGCTCGACAAAACGCATAGCCGCGAAATCCGTGCAGCAGCTCCCAGACCGCATCAATGTCTGCTTCGGAACGTCCGTGGCGGACTGCGTAAGCCCGGAACTCCTGCTCCATCTCGGCAATTTGCGCATCCTTTTTTTTCACCAAGGCACGACGAAGGATATCCGCCCGCCCGGCAGGCATGGCTGCAAAGTCGCCTGCAATCTGAAGGATGTGTTCCTCGTAGGCAATGACCCCGTGGGTCGTGCGCAGGCAGGATTCCAGCGAGGGATGCGCGAACACCGGCGGCTCAAGGCCCATCGCGCGGCGGGCAAATGTCTCCTTGCGCAGAGAGTTCGCTGCACCCGGACGGATCACGGAAACAATCGCAATGAGCGTGTCGATGTCCCGGCAGTTGCACATTTTTTCGAGTGTCGTCATGGCCGGGCTTTCAATGTGATGAACCCCGCGTGCGCATCCGCTGGCAATGAGATCCCAGACAGCCGGATCCTCCCACGGACCCCGGTTGTCGAAGGTGACCGGGATGCCGCGTTCCGAGAGGGTTGCCTGGGCGTCGCGCAGCACGGAGAGTCCGCCTTGGGCGAGGATGTCGAGCTTGACGAGGCCGACTTCCTCGACGGCATCCATATCGAAGTGTGTGGCGGGCCAGCCTTTGTTGCTGGCAAAGGTCGGGGTGAGTTCGTGGATCGGCTGACGGGAAAGCACGATCCCGCAGGGGTGGATTTTGGCATGGCGCGGAAGGCCGTCGAGCAACCGTGCTAAGCGGAGCGCGGTGCGGGCAGGTTCTTCCTCGAAGAGTCCGTCCACCTCAGCGGGGGTCCCGGCGACCGCCGCTTCGGCCTCGCTGGCATCCGCATACGGCAGGTGCTCGGTGAGCCGACGCGCTTGAAAATCTGCCAGCCCAAGCACCTTGGCAATCTCGGCCAGCGCGGAGCGCGCACGAAAGGTGTGAAAACCTCCGACCGCCGCCACATGCCCGAGCGGGTGCTTGCGGAACAACATGTTCACGACCTCATCCCGGCGGTCATGCGGAAAATCCACATCAATATCCGGCAGCTTATTGAGCAACATGCGGTCGCGGTTGAGGAACCGCTCAAAATACAGATCAAACCGCACCGGACACACATCACTGATCCCGAGCACGTAACACACCATCGAATCCGCCGCGCTTCCCCGCGTGATCCAGTCAATCCCCGCCCGACGACAGTCCTGAAGCAAATCCCAGACCGTCAGAAAATACTCCGCATACCCGACCTCAGCGATGATCCCCAGTTCGGTTTCCAGACGGGCGCGATGCGGCTCGGCCCTCGCTCCATAGCGGGATTTCAGCCCGGTCCGCGCAAGCCGGGCAAGAAATTCATGAGGCGAGCAGGCCTCGGGCGGATCAAATGCCGGAAACCGCAACGGACCAAAATCAAACGCAAAATCGCTTTCTATGACTTGCTCCTGCCGCGGCATTCCCGATGAGAGGATTTCCTCAAACGATGTCCCTCCGGATTTTTCCCGATGCGCTTCGTCATAGAGCGTGACTGTGCGGATACTTTGCAAAATCCTGAGCGCACGCCTGTCGGAGCCTGATGCCATGCGGATCGGTGGCGACGGATTCCGGAGGATTGCCATTCCTTCCCGATGGGCCTCCCAGAACTCCCAGGTGATCGTTTTTTCCGAAAGCAAACGGCATAGGTTCGTGTAGCCGGTTTGGTTTTGGACGTAGGCGCAGCACGGAGCCATGGGAGGAGAACGCCTGCCGGCCGTGGGTTCGGAAACCGGCAGCGAAACCTCCGCCCCAAGGATCGGCTGAAGTCCGGCTTCCCGGGCAGCCATGAAAAATGGCACCGCTCCATGAAGGTTTGGATCGCAGATCCCCACGGTCCGACACCCTACCTCAGCCGCCAACGTGACAATTTTTTCCGGCGTGAGCAGAGAGTCCATAAAACTGAAACAGGACCGAAAGTTGAGCAGGGTGGGCGGGGGAGAAGGACGCCGAATCGTGCGCAGCAGCGTCTCTTCACGCACGGTGGAGGCCGGTTCCGCCTCGTCCACTCGATAAGAAGCGGACTGCGGGATTGCCTCGCGAGGTTTGTTGTCGCGGCTCCGCAGCCAAAGATCGTGACCGCGAAGGATCGCTGTCCTGCCAAACCGCAGCCGCACGGCATCTACAGCATCCGTTGCCCGGTGGAGCACGGTTGTATTAAGCGCCGAGGGAAAGAGGTCGAGTTCTTGGAACAGGCAGGCTTTGTAAAGGTTGCCGAGCTTGAGCGAGACAAGGCGAAGACTCACCCGCCGCTCCCAGGCTTTGCGCAGCAGAGCCGAGATCGAGCCATACACCGAAGTCTCAAGATCGGTCGGTTCTTCCAGGCTCAGACTGCGGGAAGATTCCTCGAAGTCGTTGTAGCGGATCCGGACCGTGATCGTGCGGGCGGACTGTCCGTCGGCGCGCACCTTCGTGAAAAGCCTGTCGGCCATTCCCCGCAAGGTTGCCAACGCATACGCCTCGTCCGTGATGTCCGCCGCAAATGTGGTCTGCTCGGAATACGATTGCGCCGCAGGAGCATCCGGGATCACCGGACGCTCATCGCGCCCATTCGCAAACTCCCACAGCTCCCGCGCCGATTTTCCAACAAAAAGCGAAAGCTGCTCTGGCGGCGTGCGGGCAATATCCCGGATGTGCGGCAGCCCGGCCTCGTGCAACGTGCGCGCCAGTAGGGGTCCGACCCCCGGCAGCCAGTGGTTCTTCAAAGGCGCCAAAAATTCGCGCTCCGTTCCTGCAGGAATCGTCACCAAGGAATCCGGCTTTCGCAGCTTGCCCGCAATCTGCGACACCAGCTTGCTCGTGCCCAGCCCTCCGGAAAGCGTGATGCGCAGGGTCTGCCGCACCGCCCGCCGAATCGCCGCTGCGACCTCCTCCGGCGCACGCTTCAGACATCCCCTCAAATCCACATATCCCTCATCAATGGACCCCACCTCAACCATCGGCGAAAAATCGTAGGCGTAGCTGAACATCATCCGCGAAAAATGCTCGTATTTTTCAAAATCCCCCGGAACCACAATGAGCCCCGGACACAGCCTCCGCGCCCGCGACACCGGCATCGCCGAAGAAATCCCCGTCCGCCGTGCCTCGTAGGAGGCCGACGCCACCACCCCACGCGCCGAACCGCCCACCACGACCGGCTTCCCCCTCAACCGCACGTCCGCCGCCTGCTCGACCGATGCAAAAAAGGCATCCGCATCCAAATGGAAAATCATAGTGTCCACTTGGACACTTTATGCGGCAGATGTCAAATCTCGTTCTGGTGAGATCAGCAGGGGCGCATCTCCGAAAAGTGCAAACAGGGAGAACAGGCGTCTCGCCTGTTTGGTGACTGGCTATTGTCTGCGGAGTCTCCACTCCCCACAGGCGGGACGCCTATGCTCCCTGACTTTCCATCGCCGATTGCACTTTTCAGAGATGCGTCCGATCAGCAGCACGTTGCGTTCTTTTGAAACAAACCACGGCGGCAGAGTGTTAAAGTTGTGGACAACCACGTTCGGATGCCATACAGAGTAAGGCATGAAAATGACGATGCACATTGATGAGGCATTGCTCGACCGGATCGTTAAGTCTCACGGGTTTGCTAGCAAGACGGAGGCCGTTGATACGGCTTTGCGGGAGATGGATCGGAAGGCGCGGTTGAAAGAGTTTTTCAAGAAAGGCCTCGGGTTCAGCCCCGAGGCACTCCGGGCCGGCGTCGATCCCAACTATGATTTGATGGCACTCAGAATCGCCGAGACTCCTCCAAAATATGTCAAGCGTCGCGCTCGTTGATAGTAATGTCTTCATCACGTTGCTTCGCGCGGGCATTGATCCGGTAGCTTGGCTTGGCGAGAGGTTTGAGGACATTTACACATGCGGAATGGTTCGTCTCGAGGTGGTTCGTGGGCAACGATTGCCGAAACAACGCGATGCTCTTGCGGCGTTTTTTGACATTCTGTGCAATGTGCCGATGGATAACAAACTTTGGGAAGAGGCGACGGAGCTGGGTTGGAAAATGGATCGCCGTGGCATGACGTTGCCGTCGTCGGACATCGTCATTGCCGCGTGCGCGTTGCGCGCTGGCGTGCCTGTGCTCTCGGGCGACTCACACTTCAACGCGATTCCCGGGCTTTGGGTGATCGAGTTTAAGGCGGACTGAGCGGGTTCACTCCCACTCGATGGTCGCGGGCGGTTTGCTCGCGAATCTCGCGGCATGTGCGGTCGATGAAGGATTCATTCTGCCCTATTGAGCGCCCCCTCTCAAAATGGATCTCATTGACCCGAAGCGATTCCTCTGCGAATCTGTGCGTATGCTGGAGAAGAGACGAAGGGAAAAACGATGAAAATCCGGACCGCACGTCGGATTTCCCAGGTTTTCTTTTTTGCGTTGTTCACGTTTTTTGTCATCGTGACCGACTTGCGGTATCTGGCCGGGTATCCGGTTTCGCTGTTTTTGGAGCTGGATCCGCTGGTGGCCTTTGCAACGGCGATCACGACGAGCAGTATTTACAAGGGCCTTCTTTGGAGTTTGTTGCTCATTATTCCGACGATTTTGTTGGGAAGGATTTTCTGCAATTGGATCTGTCCTTATGGAATCCTGCACCACTTTATCGGCTGGGCCTTCGGTAAGGGGCGGGGGGATGATCAGACCCGGATCGAGTCGAATCGCTACCGGGGGATTTATCAGATCAAATACGTGATCCTCATTGCGATGCTGGTTGCGGCAGTTTTCGGCAGCCTGCAAATTGGCCTACTGGATCCCATCTGCCTGTTCTACCGATCCGTGAGCACGGCAATTTTTCCGGCCATCAATTTCGCGGTGCCCGGCAGCCTGTACATCCGCCAGTATTTTCATGCCGGCGCATGGGCAATTGGGTTTCTGCTGTTCGTGCTCGTCGGCATGAACGTCGTGATTCCAAGGTTTTTCTGCCGCGTGCTGTGTCCGTTGGGCGCGTTTCTTGGCACGCTGTCCTCCGCCGCCCTGTGGCGGATTGATCGGGATCCGACGAAATGTGTGGACTGCGATCTGTGCCTGAAAAATTGCGAGGGGGCATCGGATCCGCACACCCAACTTCGCAAGAGCGAATGTTTTGTTTGTTTCAACTGTATTGAAGACTGTCCGGAGGATGCGCTGTCGTTCAAATTCATGCCGACGCGCGAGCAGGAGGTGACGACGCCGGACGTTCCGGCCCGGCGGGCGTTTCTTGGGCTGCTGCTCGGTGGCGCATTTTTCGGATTCGGACGCGGATCGGGTGCCTCGGACCGCGACTACAGCAAGAAAGTGATCCGCCCCCCGGGGTCCGTGGAAGAGAAAGAATTCCTTGAGCGTTGCATCAAATGCGATCAGTGCATCCGGGTCTGCCCGACGAATGTGCTGCAGCCCGCCATTTTTGCGGCGGGCATCGAAGGTATTTGGACGCCGATCCTGAATATGAAAGTCGGATATTGCGAACTGAACTGCACGTTGTGCGGTCAGGTTTGCCCGACGGGAGCGATTCAGCGCATCACGATTGAAGAGAAAACCGGGGTGGGGGAGTTTGCGGAGCAGGGGCCGGTGCGGATTGGGACCGCGTTTTACGACCACGGACGTTGCTTGCCGTGGAGCATGGATATTCCGTGTGTGGTTTGCGAGGAGGTGTGCCCGGTTTCGCCGAAGGCCATCTTCACCAGAGAAGTCACAGTCACCAAACGCGACGGAAGCCGAATCACCCTGCACCAGCCTTATGTGGATCCCGCGCTGTGCATCGGTTGTGGGATCTGTGAACGGGAATGCCCGGTGACCGATGAGGCCGCCATCCGGGTCACGGCCATTGGCGAAACCCGCTCGCACGATCGCCGGCTCCTGCTCGATGGAGGCGCGAGCTGAGCCATTTCGAAAAATCCTCGCCCACCATGCCCGCTAAACCCCAGCCCGCCACACGCATCCGAACCTGTCGCTCATGCGGCACGAAATTCGAGTATCCGCTAAAAAACCAAAACTCGACCCGTCACCACTGTGCGGATTGTGTTCCGCTCCCGCCGCTCCATCGCAAAGTCGCCGAGCGCCTGCTCCTGCGGATTCAAAAGCTGGAACACGAGATCTCGCGATGGAAACCCAAGCAGTAAGCAAGGTTTACGAAAGAACCACCCGCTTGCCCGCATGGACGTGCAGGGTGGCTTCGGAAAACTCGGTTCCCATGCGCTGAATCGCCGCTGCGCCGGTGCAGTGGCAGAAGCCCATGCGCCGCGGTGCGAGGCTGCGAAGCACTGCCACGGTGCGGTCCATCCGTTCCGGGGACGCAGAAGCCAGGTGCAGTCCGCCGATGAGCGTGTGGAGAAGGCCCAGGCCCGTGTGCCCGGCAATGTGCTCAAGTGTGTTGATGGCACCCGCATGAGCGCATCCGAAGATCACAGAAAGCCCCGCCTCGCCGGGCAGATAGATCGCCATGTCGTCTGCAATCGAATCCGGAATCGTGAGCTTCTCATCCAGAAAAAAAGGTCCGCCCGTATCCTCGAAATCATTCGTCCGGGGAATTTCCCCGGTCACCCAGACGCCCGGAACCACCTCGGCAGGCTCCGTCACGCGATGCACGATCCGGGATTTTCCAAAATCCCCGGCCTCCATGAAATCGGTTGAAATCCGCCGCGCTCCGCCTTGAGGCGAACGGATGAATTTCTTTTCCGTGGCCGCCGGATGAAACCACAGAGCCGCCTCGGGGGCCGCTTGCAGTGCGTAGGGCAAACCGGACACATGGTCGTAGTGCCCGTGGCTCAGGACGATCGCATCCGCACGTGTGAGATCAATGCCCAGTTTGTCGGCGTTGTGCTCCAGCACCATGCCCTGGCCGGTGTCGAAGAGCACACGGTGCCTGCCGGTATCGAGCCAGTAGGAGAGTCCGTGTTCGCCCAGCAAGCCAGCCGCACGCACGGTATTTTCGGAAAGGATGGTCAGGGTCATCATATTGTTCTCGACAGTAATGAGCATATGCTAATATCCTGCAAGCCCTATTTATGAATTCTTGTGATGACCGCCTTCCCGTGACCGTTCTATCCGGTTTTTTGGGCTCTGGAAAAACGACTTTGATGAACCACCTGCTGGCTTCGATGGATCGGAAGCGGGTGGCCGTGATTGAAAACGAGCTGGGCGAGATTTCCATCGACCACCACCTCGTGCTGCGCACCGATTTGGGATCGTTGGAAACCGTGCAGGGTCGCACCTGCTGCACGGCCCGCGAAGAGTTTCTCCGGCTTCTGCATTTGCTCGCTCATGCCAGAAAGCGCTACGACCGGCTCCTTGTGGAAACAACAGGCGTCGCTCATCCCGGCATGGTGGCGCACGCCATACTCGGAGATCCGCTCCTCAAGGAACATATGCGGCTTGATGGCGTGGTGACGGTTGTTGATGCGAAGCACATTCTCGAACACCTCGGGCAGGATGGTCATGCGGATGAGCAGATTGCTTATGCGGACCTGCTGGTTATCAATAAGGTGGATTTGGTTTCCGAAAAAGAGCTGAGGCATGTGGAGGCCTCTCTGACCGGTATGAATGGCGGGTGCAAATGCCTCCACGCGCAGGATGCCAAAGTGCCTGCGGAAAAAATCCTTGAGATCGGAGGGTTCGATTTGAAGCGGATCGCTGAGGGAGTTGGAGGATGTTCCAGTAACGGAAACAAGAAACATTCCTCCCAGGCCTATGAGCACGAAATCCAGACGATTTCCCTCGAAGTCCGCGAAGAGCTTGACGCCGACAAGTTCCGGAGCTGGCTGGAGGAACTTGTGGAGAAGCACGCTGCTGATCTCTTTCGCTGCAAGGGAATCGTCGCCATCCGGGGTGTCCCCGAGCGCCTGGTTTTCCAAGGCGTCCACGGCATGTTCCGCATGACTCTCGGTCAACCCTGGGCCGGAGACGAACCTCTCACCCAAGCGGTCTTCATCGGAAGGAACCTGCCGGAGCAGGAAATTCTATCTGGGCTGGAGGCGTGCAAAGCATGAAGACCTCATTGGAGTGCGTCCCGTGCTTCATACGACAGGCTGAGGAAGCGGTGACGCTCAGCACTCCGGACCCGTTGATGCGGGAGAAGATCCTGCGGAAGATTCTGCACACGCTGGCGGATGCCGACTGGACGGACAGTCCCCCGGCCATCGCTCGGGATCTGCACCGGATCATCCGCAAGGAGACCGGGGACCCCGACCCGTATCGGGAGGTCAAAAAGCGGATGAATTCGCTCGCTCTGGATGCCGGAGCGTCTTGCCGCGAACGCATTGAAAATGCGCCTGTCCCGCGCGAGGCCGCTGTGCGTGCGGCAGTCGCCGGGAATCTTCTGGATTCCGGAGCGAAGATCCGGATCCGTCCGGAGGACTTGCCGAATTTGCTGGCCACGCTCTGGGAGAAGCCGCTGGCGGGAGATCCGCAGGAGCTTTTCCGCGAGGCGGAAAAGGCAACGCGGATCCTCTATCTCGCCGACAACGCGGGGGAAATCGTTTTCGACCGCCTCCTTCTGAATTTTTTGCCGATGGAAAAAGTGACGCTCGCCGTGCGTGGGCGGCCGATCCTCAATGATGCGCTGCGAGAGGATGCGGACGTGGCCGGCTTCACCGGCCTGATCCCGGTGATTGACAACGGATCGGATGCGCCCGGCACCGTCCTCGCAGACTGCTCGCAGGAGTTCCTCGAAGCCTTCCAACTCGCCGACCTCATCATCTCCAAAGGCCAGGGAAACTACGAAACCCTCTCGGCCGTGCGCGCCCCGATCTTCTTTCTCTTCACCGTCAAATGCCCGATCGTGGCAGATCAAATTGGCGAGCCAACAGGCACCATGGTCGCAAAACGATCCGCGTGCTGGACGGAAAAAAATATATGAAAAAAACACTGCCTGAATCCGTCATCAAAGCCTGGGAAAACCGCGAG
This sequence comes from Chthoniobacterales bacterium, assembly GCA_038214335.1. Lineage (GTDB taxonomy): Bacteria > Verrucomicrobiota > Verrucomicrobiia > Chthoniobacterales > Terrimicrobiaceae > QYQL01. The sequence goes on along the minus strand of JBBQRY010000010.1, from coordinate 843 downwards.
CCAATAGCCGTGCTCGGCACCGTCGCATCGGATGGCACGCCCAACGTCATCTATGTCGGCGTCGTCGGTCGCTACGATGACTCCACGTTTTTCGTTGCGAACAACTACTTTCAAAAAACCAAACAGAACATCCTCACCGGATCAAAGGCGTCGCTGCTTTTTCTTACGAATGAGAGAAAAGCCATCCAGATCAAAGGGTCCATTACGTTGCAGGACAGCGGCCCGATTTTCGACGAGATGAAGCGGATCAACCCGGAGAAATATCCAGGCCACTCGGTGGCAGTGCTTCATGTGCAGGAGGTTTACTCGGGAGCAGACCAGTTGCTTTGAATTTTATGGGCCATTCCCCTTGCAGCTTCAGGATATGGGCGTATGCTCATAACATGGCAAATCGATGGGTTCTTTTCACTGTCAGGTTATCGAGCGTCGCAGGGCAAGGCGGCAAGCAGGCCGGCCCGGTGATCAAAAACAGCTTCGTCTTCCTGACGGAACATACTTCCGGGGGCGTGCGATGAAACTTGCCATTTCCGTGCAGACAGCGGATGCGGATGCTCCGGTGGATCGCCACTTCGGCCGCGCCCGCTTGTTCCGGATCGTGGACACCGAAACCGGAGAGCAGACGGTGACGGACAACACGGATGGAATCAATGCCGCGCAGGGTGCCGGAACGCAAGCCGCCCAGATGCTGGCGCGGGCGGGCGTTGGGGCTGTCCTCACCGGTCATGTCGGCCCAAAGGCTTGGAGTGCGCTTCAGGCGGCCGGAATCGCAGTTTACCGCATTGATGATGGCTTCGTCGGGCAGGCCGTCGAAGCCTTTTTATCCCGCAACCTCCCGGCCATGTC
>JBBQRY010000009.1:0-19990 GCA_038214335.1 Chthoniobacterales bacterium | reverse complement strand
GCTTTGAGCGCCTCGAGAGCGGTGCGCTGGGTAACGAGTTCACGGCGGAGTTCGTCCACGTTCACCGATCCGGCACGAGCCTCTTCGAGTTCTTGGCGAAAGGAAGACTCGCGTGCGCGGAGTTCGTCGGCTACCCGACTGTGCATCTCACGGGCTAATTCAGACTGATGTCGAACCTCGCCTATGTCTGCGAGGAGGCGGTCTTCGCGGTGGCGGTGTTCGAGCAACTGGCTCTCTCTGCGAGCCAGTTCACATTGGAGTTCGTCCACCCGGAGAACAAGGCACTTGGCGGATTCGAGTTCGGCAAGCAATTCCGTTTCGCGATGTCGGAGGGCTTCGGCCGCCGTCCGCTGGACCATCAGCTCAGCGTGCCATTTTTCAGATTCCTTCGCCTGCGTGCGAGCGGATTCGAGTTCGGAAACCAGATCCGTTTCGCGCACGCGCAACACTTCCAATGCCTCGCGTTGGGCATCGAGTTGGACCGTCCATTTCCCCTCGGGATCGTCTGCGGCTTCTGCGGAAAGTTTTTCTTCTCGCTCCCGAAATGCCTCGATCTCGGCGCGCTGCTCAAGCAGTTCACTTTGAAGCGACTCTACAAGCTGAAATTGATATTCTGCCGACTCGAGTCGTTTGAGGAGACCACGTTCCCGCTCTTGAACGATCCGCAGTTCGGTGTGCTGCTGTTCAAGCTCTTCTTGCAGCTTGCGTGCCCAGATTTGCGAAGAATGGCCCCACTTGAGCTCTGCGCGTTGTTTACCCAGACGCTCCCTGAGTTCCTGCACGAGCGGCTCAAATTTTTTCGCGCCTTCGAGTTCTTCCTCCAAGGACCGTTCCCGAAAGGTCGCCTCTTCCAACCGTGCCAAATACTCCCGCGCCTCGGATTCGTGAGATTGTGCCAGCGCCGTCTCCACATGCGCCTCGTCGAGCTTCGCGGACAATCCCTCCTTCTGCCGCTCCAACCTCGCAAGTTCCACTTCTAAGCCCTTCAGCCGAGCAGCTAACTCCTCACGCTCGGACGCCCCTTTCTTCGCAGCCTCCAGCTCCGTCCACAGCCTCTTCTCGCGCTCCTGCAACGCCTCCACGGTGTGCTCCTGCTGCTGCGAAAGCTCGACCTGAAAGGCAAAGGCCTGACCCGCCTTCGCTCGCGTCTCCTCCATCTGAATCCGTAAAAAATCCTCCCGCGAGCGCGCCCGCTCGAGTTCCGCCTGCAACACCGCCACGCGCTGCTCCGCACTCAGACCGGAATCCGGCACTGAGAATTCTCCCGCCTCCGCAGGCAGACCTCCCACGTTCTCGAATGGCTTGTTTGTCATATCAGGGCAGCTACGCGAAGGATGCGATATTTATAAATGTTTGCAAGTCAATTATGCAACTGGTTGACTAAAGGGCGATTTTGAAGGATGCATGAAGGCCATTAGCCTAAAACGAACCCCCATCATTTTCAACTCGACGATTATTTATGTTTCAACACCGTGAATTGGGACTCATTCAGCTTTACCAGCTCATGGTGACGCTGGTGATGAGCGCGCTTTTCTGGGGCTATTTCCTGGTGTTGGATAATCTGGTGCCCGGATTTTCCCTGATGGGATTTGGGACGTATTTCGAGTATTTTCTGGCTATCACGCTGGGGTTCCAACTGTCGTTTTTGAGCGCCAAGCAGCACGACATCTTTTCGGTCACGTCGGGGATCATGGAGAGCCATCGTTTTATCTGGCCGCACATGGTGTTTGCGACGGCGATCACTTTTATGTTCGCGTTTCTGAAGCGGGACGATGCGATTTCGCGGCTGTTTTTGTTCACTTACATTCCGCTGACCTATGTGGTGCTGGTCGTGCTGAACCGGTATTTCGCGCTCAGCCTTCTGAGACGGTTTTACCATCATCAGACCCAGAAGCTTCTGCTCATTGGAGAACCCGACGAACTCGAAAAAATCGAATCCCTCCTCTCCAAGGCCAAGCTCTTTGGATTGGTGACGGTTGGCCTGCTCACCGACGCACCCGCAGAGAGCATGCCGGACGGAATCTGCAAACTCGGCAGTCCGAACGACTTGGGAAAAGTGCTTGAGGAGCGGGAAATCCAGAACATGCTGCTGATTGGAAGTCCCAAGGATCGCCGGATGCTCTCGGGATGGATGCGGCTGGCCGAGAAGCACGGGTGCCGGGTCTCGATGGTCAACGACTTGGATATCTTCCTTCAGCGCCGCCTTTCATTTTTCCGGTGCGATGCGATTGATCTCATTGAGCTTCGTGAGGAACCGCTTCAAAACGTCGTAAATCGCCTCCTGAAGCGGATTTTTGACATCTGCGTGAGCTTTGTCGTGGTGCTGGTGGTGCTGCCGCCATTGGCCCTTGTGGTGTGGATTTTGCAGAGAATGCAGGCACCCGGACCCCTGCTGTTCCGGCAGCGCCGTTCTGGACTCAACAACCAGCAGTTTGTCATTTTGAAATTTCGCACGATGTATATCGACCAGTGCTCTTCCGCGCTTCAGGCCACGGCCAATGACAAGCGGATTTTTCCCGCCGGCAAATGGCTTCGCAAGTTCAGTCTGGACGAGTTCCCGCAGTTCCTGAACGTGCTCTCCGGCCAGATGAGCATTGTGGGTCCGCGTCCGCACATGCCCGAGCATGATGCCATGTTTGAATCCAGCATGTCGGCCTACCGGGTGCGCGGATTCGTGAAACCGGGTCTGAGCGGGCTCGCGCAAATTCGCGGCCTCCGCGGGGAAGCCATCACGCCCGAGCACATCATCAAACGGGTAGAATGCGACATCGAATACATCGAGACCTGGTCCCTGCCACTCGACATCCGCATCGTCTGGCGCACCGCTCTCCAAATCCTAAAGCCGCCGAAATCCGCCTACTGAGCAGCGATGGGTATGAGACGGATTCGGAAAGTAGTCCCGCGTGGAGGATATTCTGGCTCCTGGCTGAAATGAGTGGAGAGTGGGATAGAGAAGGGGGGGGATCAGGCAGCGGTCGCCAATTTCCTTGGCGTTCATGAGTTTTCCTCCAGAGCTTTTATTTCGAACGGAGTAGGAACTCCTCAAGCTGTATAGCCGCACCTCGGCGGCGGCGGCTACCGGCGGCGACGGTTGTTTCCGAAGCGGGCGCGTCCGTCCATGCGGGGTTCCACTTTGGGAGGTCTGGGCTGCGGGGCTTCGCCATTGGGCGGCACTTGGAATCCTTCGAGCGTGAGCCTCTCGACTTTTTGCCCAATGAAGCGCTCGATAGCGGTAAGCTTTTTCATTTCGTCATGGGTGACGAGGGTAAAAGCATCGCCGGGCTGGAGAGCGCGTCCGGTGCGTCCGATCCGATGGACGTAGTCCTCCGGGTGTTGGGGCACGTCGTAATTGATCACATGGCTGACCCCCGCAACATCAATTCCACGTGCGGCAATGTCGGTGGCGACCATGACTTCGTATTTGCCAATTTTGAAGCCTTGGAGAGCTTCGATGCGTTGGTTCTGCGAGCGGTTCGCGTGAAGGACAGCAACCGAGTGGTTGTTGGCGCGTAGCTTTTTTGCGATTTTATCAGCACCGTGCTTGGTGCGCGAAAAGATGATCACGCTTTGGTAATCGGTGGCGGTGAGCAGCGCGAGCAATAGGTCAAATTTCCGTGAGAGTTCGACGGTATAAACGCCGTGTTTCACGATGGAAGCCACGGCATGGGAAGCGCCGATTTCAATACGAACCGGGTCGCGCAGCGCAAACTTGGCCAGTTCGGCAATCTCCGGAGGCAGCGTCGCCGAGAAAAATAGGGTCTGACGGTTTTTCGGACATTTCGCAATGATCCGCCGCATGGGCGGGAGGAATCCGACATCCAGCATGCGATCCACTTCGTCGAGCACAAGGATCTCGATATCGTTGAGCCGAAGGGTGCCCTGCTGGAGGTGATCTTCGAGGCGTCCGGGTGTGGCGACCACGATGTCGATGCCGTCGCGCAGCGCAATCCGCTGTGCGCCGTAGCCCACGCCTCCAAAGATCGAAGCGACCCGGAGATCCGTAAAGCGTGCGAAATCGCGAATGGCGGTTTCGACCTGCATCGCCAACTCGCGCGTAGGCTCCAAGATCAGGCAGCGGCAGCGCCCGTGGGCAGAAAGTTTCTGGAGAATCGGGAGCGCAAAGGCCGCAGTCTTTCCGGTTCCGGTCTGCGCGGAGGCAATCACGTCCCGGCCTTCGAGCGCCGGAGGAATGGCGCGAAGCTGAATCGGTGTCGGATCTCCGTAGCCCATCGCCTGGACGCCCTGCAAAAGTGGCTTGGTCAATCCAAGCATGGAAAATGGCATAGGGGCGGACCATGGGGCCAACCGCAGGCAATGTCAACATGTTGCCCGATTGATTTTGACAACACGCGCGGACGTTTGCTAGGGTGCGCGGCATTCGCAGGGCTCCGGGTTCCGGTTGAAGCGAAGCCCCCTCCCCTGCGGAACGATTTTTATGCAATCCGCGCTCGATACTCCGGTGTTGGTGCTCAACAGGCTCTGGCAAGCTGTCAATACATGCAGCGCCCGCCGGGCGTTCACCCTGCTTTATCAGGGGCATGCGCAAGCGGTCTCCGCAGAGTCTGACGCCGGATTCCTCACCCACGACTTTGCCAGTTGGCAGGATTTCTCGGTGCAAAATCCGCACCCGGACATGGTGCGCACGATTTCCCTCAATGTGCGGATCCCTCGCATCATTGTTCTTCTACTCTTCGAGCGTCTGCCAAAGAAGGAAGTGAAATTCACGCGGCACAACGTCTTCGAGCGAGACAAAAACACCTGCCAATACTGCGGCACGCTCTTTACCCGCGAGCGGCTGAATCTCGACCACGTGATCCCACGCGATCGTGGCGGCCAAACCACATGGGAAAACATCGTCTGCTCGTGTATCCCCTGCAACACCCGTAAAGGCAACCGCCTCCCGCACGAGGCCAAAATGCAGTTGGAGCGGATTCCGAAACGCCCGAAGTGGCGTCCGTTTATCCACATCTCTTTCTCCCACACGCCCCACGAAAGCTGGAGACACTTCCTCGATATCGCCTACTGGAATGTCGAACTGGGGGACTGAGAAGGTTAACCAATTCCCTGCCTGAGCAAAAAATCACGCGGGGTTTCCACACGCATTCCGTAAACTCTGGTATTCAGGAGAATGCCGAAGTCCCCAAGGTCGAGCGTGAGCAAAACAACGCATGGGAAACCCTTTTGAAAAATAATTGTCAGGAATACCATCCGGATTTCGACATCTGCTTTCCTTTTGCAGATATCCGCAACGAATCCTCTATTTGAGATTGGTGGGGTCTGCAAAAAACTTTTTGGTTTCGAGCGCGATCACGCCGCTGAGCAGGAGGGTGGCGATGAGGTTCGGGATCGCCATCAGGCCGTTCATCATGTCGGAAAAATTCCACACGGCATCACTTTTCCAGACGCATCCGACAAAGACGGCGATCACCCAGACAATCCGGTAGTAGAAGACGGACCGGATTCCGACAAGATACTCGACAGCTTTTTCTCCGTAATACGACCAGCCGAGAATCGTGGAGAATACAAACGTGACCAGGCCTCCGAGCAGGATGAAATCCCCAAACCAGCCGATGTGATGAAAGGCCGTATCGCAAAGCGAGGCCTTGGTGAGGTTTTCTGCGGTCCAGTCGCCGGAGCCGACGATCACGAGACCGGTGAGCGCGCAAATGACGACGGTGTCCCAAAACGTCCCGGTGCTCGAAACCAGTGCTTGACGCACAGGATGCTTCGTCCGCGCCGCTGCCGCCACTATCGGGGCGCTCCCCATGCCGGACTCATTCGAGAACAATCCGCGCGCCATCCCGAAACGCATCGCCTCGGCCACACCCGCGCCAAGGAATCCGCCCACCGCCGCATGACCGGTGAAGGCCGAACTCACAATCAGGGAAATTGTCCCGCCAATTTTTTCCCAGTTCATGGCGAGAATGATCACGCATCCGACCACGTAACAGGCGGCCATGAACGGGACAAGAATCTCGCAGAACCGAGCAATCGACTTGATGCCGCCGAGGATGACCGCGCCGGTCACGACGGTGAGGAGGATGCCCACCGCGAATTTCAGCGTGCTGTCAGCAAAGGGCAGGTGGAACAGATCTTTTTTAGCGACGACCATATCGGCGATGGCATTCGACTGCGCCATGTTGCCAATTCCGAACGCCGCAATCGCCGTGAAGACCGCGAACAAAATCCCGGCCCATCGCGCCTTGAGCGCACGCTCGAGCACATACATCGGACCGCCGGACATTTGACCGTTCGCATTGACGATCCGGTATTGCACCGAGAGCAAAGCCTCGGAGTATTTTGTCGCGATGCCAAAGACGCCAGTCAGCCACATCCAGAGCACTGCTCCGGGCCCGCCCACCATCACCGCTCCTGCCACGCCGTAGATATTTCCCGTTCCAATCGTAGCCGCCAACGCGGTCACCAAAGCCCCGAACTGGCTCACGTCTCCCGGCGAGTTCGGATCCCGCGCGACCGACAGTCGGATCGCCTTGCCAAGATGCCGCTGGATGAACCCCGTGCGCAGGGTCAGGAAAAGATGGGTGCCGACCAGAAGGTAAACCAGCCATGGTCCCCAAACAAAATTTGCCGCGTTCGCAAGCCATTGGTTGAGCGTTTGCATGGTGGGTCATTAAAGACCTGCCGCCTCGGAATCAAGAATCGAATTGCTTTCTTCGTATCCAACGTGTGAATGCCCATTCTCCGTGGATCAGATCCCATGCCCTGGGCAGAAGGAAAAGGGAGATGAGGCCATCGATGAGCAGGCCCAGTGCGCAAGTTTTTCCGAGGGCGGCGAGTCCCGAGTTTCCAGCCCATCCGAGGGACCCAAATCCGGCAGCGGCGGACGTGCAACAAAGAAAGATGACAAGGCCGAGTTTTCGGCGGGCGGCATCGGTATCCCCCCCATTGCGGCGCAGGGCGAGCAGGAGAAGGATGCTGTAATCGGTGCCGGTGCCCAGCAGGAGCAGCACGGCGGCAAGATTGAAAAATCCCCATGTCATGCCGAGCAGGGACATGGCACCGGCCAGACACACCAGCACCAGCGCGGTCGTTACCGCAAAAAGCAGGATCGCGCGGGCACTGCGGAGTCCGATGGAAAGAATGAGCAGGATTGCTCCGAGGAGGCCCAAGGAAACCTGCACAATCTCGCGGGGCATCGTGCGCCGGAGTTCCTCGCCGAGTGCTCCCCAACTGACCAAATAAACTCCATCATCTTCAAATGCTTTGCTCAGTGCCAGTTCGCGGCCAGGCACGGGTTCGACCATGCCGAGAGCCAGATAATTTCCATCCTCATGCCGCGCCATGCGGCGCAGAATCCATCGGCTGGTTGGGTTCTCCGGCCAGACCGGAAGATCCGCAGACTGCCACGCAGCGACCTGCCCAATGACAGCTCGCGTGAGCCCAAAGGCCTCCTCCGTAAATCCCGCTTCGAGAACGGCGGATTTCAACTCCGGAAGGCGCGCCTCGACGGGAGCCAACGCCGCAAGGTTGAGCTTCTGCCGTTCGACATCCGGCCACATCGGCAGCGGGGAAAGGAAAGAAACCGCATCGCCCTTTTCGATGGCGGTATCCATTCGGGAGCGGATATCGCGCAACCGCGTGAGCACTTCGGATTCGCTGCGGCCTGAGACAATCAGGCTCAGAAGGCCGCGGTCGTCGGAGAGCTTACGATACAGGTTTTCGAGAGCGCTCTGGGATCCGCTGTGGCGGGCACGGAAAGTCGAAGCCGAAAAGTCGGCGGCGGGAAATCCGCGAATCACGAGTGTCGCGAGCAGGATGACCACCATGCCGACCGTGAACCATGTGCCAATCACGGCAAACCGGCGGGATGCGAACAGCGGGTCGAGACGCGAGGGAACCGTCCGCACGTCCCCATGCCGCATCCGCATGGCCAGTGGCGCAAACACCCCGAGCATCACCAGCGCCCCAATACAGACCCCGAGCCCCACCATGCTACCCAGTTGGGAGAGTCCCGGCAGGCTGCTGAGGTTGAGCGCAAAAAATGCGGCGGCGGTCGTGGTCGATGTCCATGCGATATTTTGCAGGCACTGCCACTGGAGGCCACCGACCGATCCTTGATGCCGCAGGGATTGTTGGTAGATGAGGTAGCCGTAATCCACGCTCAACCCAATCATCACCGAGGCGAATCCGGCACCTATGACGGTCAGCTCATTCAGGAACAATCCGGCTGTGGCCAGCGAGAAAACAAACGTGAGCAGCAGCATCGCCATCAGCCAGCGAAGCGGCGCGACCTGCCCGTAGCAAAGCCAGAAAATCAGGCTGATGAGCACAAGGGTTGCAAAGGCGGATGTCGCCATGTCCCATTCCATGCCGGTCGAGATCTCCGCCACAAAGGCGGGTTCGCCAGTGAACCCCAGCGTGATCGGCGTGCCAGCCACTGCGGCGGTCGCAATCTTTTGCACCTCGGCCAACCACTTAGCAATTTCTTTGTAATTGGCAAATGGTCGAGCCGCCTCGAGATACACAACCCGGAATAATCCGTCGCCGGAGGAAAACTCGGATTTTTGTGCGCCGCCAAGCAAGCCGGATTCCGACGCGAGCGGCGTGGTCAGTCCGAAGGGATCGTATCCGCGCAGGGCGATTTCCTGCGGCGAGAGACTCGTTTCCAAGGTTTCCATCGAAGTCCGAAGCGTGACGGCGGAGTTGGCGGGATCAAGGTTTGTCAACAAACCCGCGACCGTTGGCACGGGCTGGTTGATCATCAGGAAAGTCAGGAACTCCGAGAGGCTTGCGGGATCGGTCTCCCATGGCGGACGCGCCACGGCGGCCTTCACAAGCTCCGGATGCCCCGCAAATGCTGCGGCCAGTTTGCCGGCGGCGACCTCGGCGGATTCCGAATCGGGGGCATCAATGGTGACGATCAGCTCGTTAGGAAGCGCAAAATTTTTCAGGAACAACGAGAGCCCTCCGACCTGGTGCAGATGCGAGGGCAGCAGGCGGAGGATATCGACATTGAAGCTGATGCGGGAAAGTCCGGCGACCACATAACCAAGCGCCAGCACCCCGGCCAGAATCCATAAAACTTTTGCCCTACTCATCGGAAATTCGGAATCCACTCAGATCGAATGTAAAGACTCCTTTGTCGATCTTGCCATTTGTTTCGACATCATAAAAATCGTTCCGGATCGACGACCCCTCGCGGGTGATGATCTCTAGGCTGATCCAGTGGCCGGAATCCATGTCGAATGCCCACTTGATGACTGACAACCGCCGGGCGGCCTGGGCATCGCGGGGCAACATCTCGACATGACACTGCGAACCCACCGTTCGCACCGACAGCACCTGCACTTCCCGCACAAAATCTTCCATGCTGCCGCCGCCGGGGAAACGCATCATTCCGAGCGCCGCATCGGGCGTGGCACCCGCCTTGTCCATCGGCTTGCGCTCCGCGCGACGGGCAGCGGGATGGATCACCGTGACCCCGTCCGGAGTCCCTAGCACAATCGTCTTCGCAGGGTCTCCCAGCTCCCAGCGAAACCACTCGGGGGCCTTAAACCACAATTGGCCTTCGGTCTTGATCGGACTGCGTAACGTGCGCAGCGCACGGGTCTGGGTGAAGCGCGCACTCACGCTGCGCACCTGAGCCTGTTTCGCAATCCATGCCCGGATCGGCACGAGATCGTCCGTCGTGGTCTGCGACGCAGCATCAAGCTCCGTGAGAGCAAACAGAAGGATGCCGGAGAGAACGAGTTGAAAACTGGGGAAGTAGCGCATGGAAAATTTGGCTTGGTGGTTAGACCGGCACGGTGCGGAGGATATTGCCGCCGAAGCCGCGCACATACCGGGTGCTGACCTGCTCGGGGTTGATGTCGCCATAGAACCATCTCCAGAGGGCAACGTAGCGTGCGCGAAGAGATTCAGCGGATTCATGGCGCGGCTCGAAAACAACATTGGCCCCGTTGAATTTGCTCCAATCCTTCGTGAGCAAGCGCCCATCGGATTCCATCTCGTCAAACATGGAGGTGCCGGGAAATGGTGTATGGATAATGAACTCCGCAAGATTCGTGCGGGTGATCTTGCAGAACTCCTCAATGAGCGGTTCGGTCGGCTGCGCGTCCTCGTCGTTGCCGAGATTGAACGAGGCCATCACCTCGACGCCAGCGGCTTTTAGCTCGCAGACTTTCGCCACCAGCACAGGGTCGCGCAACTCGACGGCCAGCGAAGCCCGCAGGCCAAGCACAAGGTAGATCTGGCGCAGGCGCGCACGCACCATGCACGCTATATCCTCCGCCGAAAGCTGACGCACAAAGCGCGGATACCCTGCAATGAACGAGCTCCGGCGGTTTCCGGCCTCGGCCATTTTTGAAAAAAGCTCCCGTCTGTAGGCACGGTTCACGCGATCTGGAAACAGCAGGTTTTCGTCGGCAAAAAAGAAACAAGGAAAGCGAAGCCCCGCAATATCCTCCAGCACTTCCGGGATCGGACGCAGCACGACCTCGCGTCCGGCATGGGACGGAAGCACACAAAACTCGCAATCGACTGGACACCCGCGTGCGGTCTGCATTACCCCGGCTTGGAGATAAGCGGAATCCTTAAAAAGCTCCCGGCGCGGTCGCGCAAATCCGGCACAAGGATTGCCTTCATAGACCGGCTTCAGCCGCCCGTGTGCGAGATCACGCAACACTTCCTCCCATGCGCCTTCCGCCGGACCCCGAAGGATCGCGTCAAAATGCGGCGCGGTATCCGCCGTCGCCACCGTCGGATGAATCCCCCCCGCCAGCACTTTGTATCCGCGCGCACGGAAGGTATCGGCCAACTCGTAAGCGCGGGTCGCCTGCGGCGTGAAAAACCCGATGCAAACGACATCGGCTTCGATGCCAAAATCCGGCTCACAGACATTATCATCGCAAAGCGAAATATCCACCCCCTCCGGCACAGCACCTGCAGCCGTAGCAATCCCAAGTCCGGCCATACGGAAATTTCCCACGTCGTATCCGCTGAGTGCTCCGCGCAGATCCGGATGATCCTCAAGCAATTTCTGCCAGCGTGGAAAAACGAAATGGATGCGCATTGAGGGAATTTTGCCTACAACCCCTTGTGCTTGACGTGGTAGAAATCAAAGCTGTCCACGAGTGCCAGCCAACTGGCCTCGATAATGTTTCCCGACACGCCCACCGTTCCCCATGAGGAATGTCCGTCGGTCGAGGAAATGAGCACGCGCGTGCGGGCCGCCGTGCCACACGCCCCATCCACGATGCGCACTTTGTAATCCGACAGCCGCACTTGATCAATCCATGCGTAAAACGGACGCAGTGCCTTGCGCAGCGCGGCATCCAGCGCATTCACCGGTCCATCCCCCTCCTCCACAGTGTATTCCGCGACATCATTGACCTGCAATTTGACCGTGGCCTCGCAAGTCGTGAAGCTGTGCAACGCGGACCGTCGAAAAGAACAGTGGTATTCGCGCAGGTGAAAGAGCGGCTCATGCCGACCGAGCGTGCGCCGCACCAGCAGATCAAACGACGCATCCGCCGACTCAAACTCATAGCCCTCGGCCTCGCTGTCCTTCACATGCCGGAGGATCGCCGCAACCTCCGGGGAACCCTTTTGAAAACCGAATCCAAGCTCCTTGGTCTTCGCCAGGATGTTGCTCTGGCCGGACATGTCGGAAACCAGAATCGTCTGGGCATTCCCAACTAGGCCCGGATCCACGTGCTCGTAGCTGCGCGCCAGTTTCTGCACCGCATGCACATGAAGCCCGCCCTTGTGAGAGAATGCCGCGCCGCCCACATAGGGGGCACGGATATCCTGCGGCACATTTGCCAGCTCATCCACAAACCGCGAGACCTCGCGCAGCCGCGTCAGATCGGGCACCAAGGGCAATCCCAATTTGACCTGAAGCGTGGGGATGAGAGTCGTCAGGTTGCAATTCCCCACCCTTTCGCCGTAGCCGTTGATCGTGCCTTGCACCTGACACGCCCCCGCCGCAACCGCCGCCAAAGCGTTCGCAACACCCAGCCCGCTGTCGTTGTGGGTATGAATCCCCACCCGCGCCTCCAGCGTCCGGATCACATCGCCCGTGATGCGGCCCACATCGTCCGGCAAAGTGCCGCCATTCGTATCGCAGAGCACCAACAAATCCGCGCCGGCATCCTTCGCAGCCCGCAGCGTCTGAAGCGAATACTCTGGGTCGTCCCGGTAGCTGTCAAAAAAATGCTCCGCATCGTAGAAAACCTCGCGTCCGTTCGCTTTCAAAATAGCCACCGTCTCGCCAATCATCGCCAGGTTTTCTTCAGGCGAAATCCCCAAGACTTCGATCACATGCAAAAGCCATGTCTTCCCAACAATCGTCACCACCGACGTCCCCGCAGCCAACAACGTGCGCACCTGGCTGTCCGTCGCCACATCCACCCCCGCCCGACGCGTGCTCCCAAACGCGGCAATCCGAGCGTGTTTCCAAGTCCGCTTCGCAGCCTCCGCAAAAAATGCCACATCCCGCGGATTCGACCCCGGCCATCCGCCCTCAATAAAATCCACCCCAAACCCATCCAGCCGCTCGGCCACGCGAATTTTGTCCTGCACCGAAAACGAGATACCGGTGCCCTGCGTGCCATCGCGCAAGGTTGTGTCGTAGATAGTGACGGATTTCATGGGAGCGAGGATCGTATCCCCATGCGCACGCGGAATCAAGAACCGAGAGAACCGAAGAAATAGCCGAGCCAAACGGTTTCACACGGAGGGCACAGAGGTCACGAAGGAGGAAGGAAAAGATGGAACCGAGAGAATCGCTCTTTTTTCTGCCGCTTTACTCTTCGCTGAAAACTTCCTGTCCCCTCCACCCACCCGGCGGCATAGCGCCGGAGCTACAGTGCCGGCCTGCACCTGAGAATTTGGCCCGCCCTGAACTCAGACACCACTCTCCACTCTGAACACTGAAAACTCTCCCCCACTTAAAACTTAAGACTTAAAACTCCAACTCCCTCCGGGCTGAGCAGAAAATCCACCCGTGAGTCATGGGGTTCACTGGGCACCTCGTCCACGATTTGTTCATCGAAGCAAACTCCAATCCGCACCCCACGGACCGTCGCGAGAAACCGGTCGTAGAACCCGCTTCCGCGTCCGAGACGTCCGCCCTGTCGGTCAAAGGCCAGTCCGGGAACGAGGATGATGTCGAACGCGCAGCCCGCCGGTTCGGCCTCCGGTGGCGGCTCCAGGATTCCATACGTCCCCACCACCAAAGCGGATGGGTCCGTCACGAAATGAAAGGACATTTCGCTGTTCACAGGCGGGACGCCTGTGCTCCTTGGGATTTTGATTCGGGGCAGGGCGATTTTTTTACCCTGCGGCCATGGCGCAAGCAGGTTGGGTTCGCCGGGCAGGGCGGCAAAGGCGGCAATCGATTGGGCCTGCTGCCAGAGCTTCCACTGGTGAAGCCCTGCGAGGATCGCTTGGGATTTTCTCGGATCTTCCGAACACCACCGTGCGGTCTCGCGCATCGCCTTGCGAAGGACGGATTTTTGGCCCTTCATTCGCGGGCAAATTACTCGATGCGGCCAAGGCGCTGGCAGATTTCGCGCGTGGCGGTCGATTGGTTGAGCGTGTAAAAATGGATTCCGGCAACCCCCTGGTCGAGGAGGTCCGCGCATTGTTCCGTCGCGTAGTGGAGTCCGATCTGGCGAATCGCTTCGGCAGAGTCACCGCCACGGTGGAGGGCTTTGAGCAACCGGGCCGGAAAGCGCGCTCCGCCCGCGAGTTCGGCCATCCGTTTCATCGACCCAAGGCTCGTCACAGGCATGATGCCGGCAATGATCGGCACCTCGACGCCCGCAAGGGCACAGCGTTCGCGAAAATCGTAAAAGTCGTGATTGTCAAAAAACAATTGGGTACAAATGTAATCCGCCCCCGCATCAACTTTCGCTTTCAGATGATCCATTTCGAGCAGGCGATTCGGAGTTGTGGGATGGCCTTCGGGAAATCCGGCAACTCCGATTCCGAATCCGCGAGGGTCGGCATGACCCGAGAACTTTTTAACAAATTCGACCAGGTGCGATGCCTGCGGAAAGAAATCCTTCCTGTGGTCGTAATCCGGCTGATCGCGCGGAGCATCCCCGCGCAGGGCAAGGATGTTGCTCACGCCCGCTTCGGCATACCGGGTGAGAATGGTTTCGATTTCCTCCTTGTTGTGCCCCACGCAAGTAAGGTGCGGAACGGGATCCAGCGAGGTCGTTTTTTTGAGCCGCACGACGAGCTCATGCGTCATCTCACGCGTGGTTCCACCGGCCCCATAGGTCACGCTCACAAATGCGGGTCGCAGCGGCTCCAACTGGCGGATCGTGTCGAACAACGCATCCAGCGCGGCGGGAGTCTTGGGAGGAAAAAACTCGAAGGAAAATGTGGGCGTCCCCTTTTGGAGGATATCGTGGATGTGCATGGTCAGGGGGCCAACTACCAGCCGAGCACTTTGGCGAAGATGAGCGGCACCACAATCGTGGCGTCCGATTCGATCACAAACTTCGGTGTGTGCTCACCCAGTTTTCCCCAGGTGATTTTCTCGTTTGGCACCGCGCCCGAGTAGCTGCCGTAGCTCGTCGTGGAATCGCTGATCTGGCAAAAATACCCCCACAGCGGAACATCTTCCTGCCGCAAATCCTGGTGCAACATCGGCACCACGCAAATCGGGAAGTCGCCCGCAATCCCGCCGCCGATCTGGAAAAACCCAATCGAGGATTGCTTGCTGGTGGGCGCATACCAACTCGCCAACGACATCATGTATTCGATCCCGGTTCGCACCGTGTGAACATTTTTGATGTCCCCCTCGATGCAGTGGCCGGTAAACATATTGCCCAGCGTCGAATCCTCCCAGCCCGGCACAAACATCGGCAGGTTTTTTTCCTTGGCCGCCAATAACCAGCTATTCTTGGGATCAATCTGAAAACTTTTTTTGAGTTCTTCGGAGTCGAGAATGCGCCAGAAAAACTCATGCGGGAACAGCCGCTCGCCCCGCGCATCGGCATCCATCCATTCCTTCAAGATCACCTTTTCAATCCGCCGCATGGCCTCCATTTCGGGGATGCAGGTATCCGTGACCCGGTTCATGTGGCGGTCGAGCAGTGCCTGCTCATCGGCAGGCGTCAGATCCCGGTAATTCGGAATCCGCTCGTAAAAATCGTGCGCTACGAGATTGAAGACATCTTCTTCGAGGTTGGCCCCGGTGCAGACGATGCCATGGACTTTGCCTTGGCGGATCATCTCAGCCAACGAAAGCCCGATCTCAGCCGTGCTCATCGCTCCCGCGAGGGTCATCAACATGATGCCTCCCTCGTCGAGGTGCTTGGAATAGGCATTCGCGGCATCCTTCAGCGCCGCAGCGTTGAAATGACGAAAATGGTGGTCAATGAATTGGGAAATCGAACTCATGGAAATAAAAAAAGCGAGTTGGGACGGACGGATGCTCAGGCCACGGACGTGCCGGAGCGGGATTTCCAAGCGGTGGCAAGGGCCAAGGCCAGCGCAAAGACGACCGCCACACCAATCAACCCGGCCAACCCGGTTGATGCAAAATCCGGAAGACTTCCCGGAACCGCATAGCCAGCCAGCGGCGAGACAAACGTCGGCGCCGACTCATGCAGAAAGCCAAGTTGGGTTGCAACCCATTCCAAGCCATCGGGTGACCCGCTGGCAAAGGGACTCAGCACCAGCGCAATGACGACGGCCGCAGCACCGGCGGGGATCCAAGAACGTTTTGTCGAGACGGCCATCGGCTCGGCCAGAAGAACAAAGGCCGCAACCGTGAGCAAAGCCTCGCCAAGACCAATCATCGCATGCGTGGCGAGCATCGCAGGGGCGGACGCCGCAAAAGGAACCGTGCCCGAAAGAGCAAGGAGCACCGAACACGCAAAAGCCGCCAGCACCACCGAACACCATGCGGCAAAGCCAAGCCGGGCCAACGACGCAGGACGCCGACCGCCAACCGCCCCGGCAAGGAATCCGCCAATCCCCGCGCCGATCAACGACATCGTGATCACATTGGCCCCCAACATGCTGAGGCCACCATCCGAGAACACCACGCACTGCACAGCCAGCACGAGCGCAATCGAAAGCAACCCAAACGGAAGCCCGAGAAGCGCGGCCGCCAGCACCCCACCGAGCAGGTGGCCGGAGGTGCCTCCTTGGATGGAAAAATTCATCATTTGGCCTGCGAAGACGAGCGCACTGATCGCCGCAAACCGAGTTGCCTCGGGTTTGTGCTCGCTCTTGACCGCAGCCCAGGCCGCTCCGGCAATGCCTGTCGCCGCCACAACGGCGGTCACCGGACAGACCGCCCCGTTCATCATTCCAGATGGGATGTGCATAGTGGCGAAAAATCTACCGCACGAGGAATCGCTTGTCGATGATTAACGAAACAGCAAATTCCGTCTGAAGACGCATTTTTCATTTCACCCCCGGCACTGAGCTTGATTACAGTATGCGGCATGACTGCATTGCTGGCACTTGAGGATGGACGGGTTTTTCACGGCGTGGCCTTTGGGGCGACGGGCACGACGGCGGGAGAAATTTGCTTCAACACTTCCATGACGGGTTATCAGGAAATTCTCACCGATCCCTCGTATCGCGGGCAGATTGTGGCGATGACGTATCCCGAGATCGGCAATTACGGGATCAACGAACTCGACACCGAGAGCGCCGCCCCACAGGTGCGCGGATTCGTCATCGAGGAGCTGAGTCCGATCACGAGCAACTGGCGCGCGACCAGTTCTCTGGAAGACTACCTCAAAAAGCACAACATCATCGGCATCCAAGGCATCGACACCCGCGCTCTCACCCGGCACCTCCGCACCCGCGGTTCCTTGCGCGCTTGCGTGACCACGGAAATCTCCGATGAGGCAGAGTCCGTGCGCCATGCCAACGAGGTTTCGTATTCCGGAGTCGATTTCGTCCGCGAAGTCACATCCGAATCTTCCTACGCATGGGATCCCGAGAGCACCGCCAGCCGTCCATGGATGGTGCGCCCGGCACAGGCCGACGATCTGGAATCCGACGAGGTGGGCAATGTTTTTTCTAAACTTCCGCCTGCCACCCTCAAGCTCACGGCGATTGACTTCGGAATGAAGAAAAACATCCTGCGTTCCCTGCGAAGGAACGGGTTTGATGTCACGGTCCTGCCCGCCACGGCAACCGCTAAAGAGGTGCTCGCCACAGAGCCGGACGGCGTGTTTTTGTCCAACGGCCCCGGCGATCCCGTCATGCTCGAATACGCCAGCGCGACCGTGCGCGAACTCGTGGGCACAAAACCGATCTTCGGAATTTGCCTTGGCCATCAACTTCTGGCCCTCGCACTCGGCGGCCGCACGTTCAAACTCAAATTCGGACACCGTGGTGCCAACCAGCCCGTGCAGGATCTTCGCACCGGAAAAATTGCCATCACGTCCCAGAACCACGGGTATGCCGTTGATCCTGATTCACTTCCCGCTGAGGTCGAAGTCACCCACCGGAACCTGAACGACGGGACCGTTGCCGGACTCAAACACAAAACCCACCGCGCCTTCAGCGTGCAATACCATCCAGAGGCCAGTCCGGGTCCACACGATGCCGATACCTTTTTTGCAGAATTTGCCAAAGAGGTTGCAGCGGCCAAGGAGTCAGGAGTATAAGGAGGTCCTATGGCAAAGCTGCAGATCTTCCTCCCCGACGGCACCCGGCTCTTTCACGACATCACCGATGACACTCTCACCATCGGAAGGCTGGCCGATAATGACCTCCAGATCGATGACGCCTCGGTCTCAAGCCGACACGCCACGATCACGCAGACCGGAGACACCTGCAAGCTCACCGATCAGGGGTCCACGAACGGCACCTTCCTCAACGGCGCACAAATCACCGAATCCCCGCTCCGCCAAGGCGACGAAATCCGCTTTGGCATCGTCGAGACCGTCTTTCACGGCGAAGAAGATACCACCGACCAACCTCTCCCGACCTCCACGCTGGTGGCGTCCGAAGCCGCAAAAATGAGCACGCGTCCGGAGTCCTTTGTCAGTTCGTCTCCCATCCCAAAAATCATTCAGACAAAAGATCCCGTCAAAATGGCGCTTGTGGCCGCCGCCGTCATCGGAGTCCTCACATTCGCCGCCGCGACCGTCACCATCCTCGGCATGTCGGCACCCGTCTGAGCCGAACCGCCTCAGCGCGGACATCACAACTTTTCATGGAAGAAATCACTGACCTGCTGGCCATTCGTCGGCAAAAATTGGAAGCCCTGCAAGCCGCCGGGATCGCCCCCTACGGATCCCGCTTCGAAATCACCGGCCGCCCTGGAGAAATCCGAGCGGATTTTTCCGAAGCCCTGACCGTCCGCACCGCCGGACGCATCACCGCCCATCGCAACATGGGCAAAAGCCATTTCCTAGACCTCTCCGACAGCACCGGACGGATTCAAATCTACCTTCAATCCAAAGAAGTCGGTCCCGAGGCCACCGCGATCTTTGATCAGATCGACATCGGCGACTGGATCGGCATCGAAGGCGAGACCTTCACCACCAAAGCCGGTGAACCCAGCATCAGGGTCCGCTCGTTCACCGTCCTCTCGAAATCCCTCCGCCCCCTGCCAGACAAATGGCACGGCGTGCAGGATACCGAAATCAAATACCGCCAGCGGTATCTCGACCTCATTGCCAATCCAGAATCCCGCGACATCTTTCTCAAGCGCATCGCCATCGTCCGCGAAATCCGCCGGTTCCTCGAAGACCGAGGCTTCATTGAGGTCGAAACCCCCATGATGCAGCAGATTCCCGGAGGAGCCGCCGCCCAGCCCTTCGAAACCCACCACAACGCCCTCGGCGTGGACCTCTTCCTGCGCATCGCCCCCGAACTCTACCTCAAGCGCCTGCTCGTCGGCGGATTCACCAAGATTTTTGAACTCAACCGGAATTTCCGCAACGAGGGAATCTCGCGCCGCCACAATCCAGAGTTCACCATGCTCGAAGCCTACTGGGCGTTTGCGGATTTCGAACAAATGGCCTCGCTCGTCGAAGAAATGGTCTGTCACCTCGCCACGACGGTCATTGGCGGACTGATCATCGAACATAACCAAGGCGAAACCGCCAAATCCATCAACCTCACCCCGCCATGGCGACGCGCCAGGTATGCGGACCTCATCCGAGGCGTAAAAACCGATTGGTATGAAATCGACTCCGCCGCCCGCCGCGAATGGTGCGCCTCCGTCGGACTCGACATCTCACACTGCACCGAAGATTTCGAGGTCACCCAACACGTCTTTGAAAAACTCGTCGAAGAGAAAACCATGGACCCACTCTTCGTCACCCATTGCCCGAAGGAACTCGTCCCCCTCGCCAAACAAAATTCCGCCGACGACTCGATCGTCGATGTGTATGAACTCATCATCAACGGACAAGAAATTTCTCCCGGCTACTCCGAGCTCAACGATCCCGACATCCAACGCGCCCGACTCGAACAACAAAGCGGCGGCGAAACCCAAAAGCTCGACGAAGAATTCCTCCAAGCCCTCGAATATGGAATGCCCCCAGCCGGCGGCATCGGCATCGGCATCGACCGCCTCGTCATGATGCTCACCGGCGCCGAAAGCATCCGCGACGTCATCCTCTTCCCCCAAATGCGCCCGCGGACGTGACGACGTGACGGAAATTGCTCGCATCACCCTTGCCTTCCCGCACCAAAAGCGATAAAAAATCCTCTCAATCCCACTTCCCCAACCTCCCGAACGCTCCCAAGCTTCAAAAATCCCAGCCACTTCAAAACCCACGCCCGATAAAAATCATGGAACCGCGGCTCCACCCCTCGCCCCTTCAAAGCCATCCGAAACCGCTCCCACCGGTCCTCCCAACCCGCTGCCCCACGCCCAGATCCATCAATTTTTCCGAGTTTTCCTGTTGACATGTTATGATGATACCAGTATGTTTTGGAAAAGCAACACACCACCTGACAATACGTTCTCAGAAAATATAAGATCCGCTTTGCTCCAGATCCCTGCGATTGAAGCCTTGGCTTACTACCC
>JBBQRY010000008.1:0-20282 GCA_038214335.1 Chthoniobacterales bacterium | reverse complement strand
CGGTGGGACTGAAAGAAATGATGCGTCAGAAACCCGGAAGTGCGCCGCCGAGATTCTCCCAGCACCTCCCGAGCATCTTCAGACAGGTCTCCCGGTGTGCCGCCGACAACATCCAGCAGCGGACGGAGGTCGTCCGTGGTTTCGTCCAGCGCAATGGCGATGGCGTGTTCGTCGAGCTTACGCAGATTGATTCCGTGCGCGGCGGCGCGAACCATCAACTCATCGGCATGTTGGGTTCCCAGCCAGACCCGGATGGTGTCAAAGAAAGGTCCGGGATGCACGGCGTAACCGAGGTGCTCGAGCGATCCGGCAAGTTGCAGGGCCAGCCGATGAACCCGGTTGGCAATGGCACGGAGTCCTTCCGGTCCATGATAAACCGCATACATCGAAGCCATCACCGCAAGGAGAACCTGCGCGGTGCAAATGTTGCTGGTGGCCTTCTCGCGACGGTTATGCTGTTCGCGCGTCTGAAGGGTCAGCCGCAGAGCGGGGCGGCCTTCCGCGTCCTTCGAGACCCCAACAAGGCGTCCGGGCATCCGACGCTTGTATTCATCGCGCGTCGCAAGGAATCCGGCATGAGGTCCGCCAAAACCCATGGGCACACCAAAGCGTTGCGCGGAACCCACCACAATATCCGCTCCCAACTCGCCGGGCGGTTTGATCAGGGTGAGAGCCAGCAAATCTGCCACGACCAGCGCCAGCGCACCGGCAGCATGGGTCCGCTCGATCAAGGTTCCCAAATCACAAATCGTTCCATCCGTGGCGGGATACTGGAACAGGGCACCAAAGACGGGTTCCGGGCTGCCGGATTCTGCCGCGCCCACAAGGATTCGAATCCCCAGCGGCTCAGCGCGCGTGCGAAGCAGAGCAATCGTCTGGGGATGGCAGTGGTCGGCCACAAAAAATGCGTCGCCACCTTTGATATCGTGGGCGAGTGTCATGGCCTCGGCGGCTGCGGTCGATTCGTCGAGCATCGAGGCATTCGCAATCTGCATCCCCGTGAGATCGCAGACCATCGTCTGAAAATTCAAAAGCGCCTCGAGTCGGCCCTGCGCGATTTCGGCCTGGTAAGGCGTGTAGGCGGTATACCATCCGGGATTTTCTAAAATATTCCGACGGATGACTGCCGGCGTGAACGTGCCATGGTAACCGGCTCCGATGAACGATTTCGCGATGACGTTGCGATCCATCATCTCCCGCAAGTCGGCAAGGGCTTCTTCCTCAGTGCGTGCGGCGGGAAGGGTCAGCGGTTGCCGGAGGCGGATATCATCGGGCACGGTTTCGTTCAGGAGTGCGTCCAGCGACGGAGCTTCCACGACAGCGAGCATGGCCTCGATCTCAGCGGCATCGGGCCCGATATGACGGGAGGCAAAACTGCTCATACCCCGATTTGCGAGCGGTAGGCCGCAGCGTCTTTGAGAGCTTCTAGCTCGGCGGGATTGGAGAGGCGGATTTTGTAAATCCAGCCGGCTCCAAAGGGATCGGTATTCAGCAATCCGGGCGCATCGTCCAAAGCCGCATTCCGCTCGACCACCTCGCCGGAGACCGGACTGTAGATATCGCTGGCGGCCTTGACGGATTCGACCACGGCGGCCACTTCGCCCGCCGCAACGGTCTTCCCAATCGCCGGTGGCTCGGCAAAGACGATGTCGGTGAGTTCAGCTTGGGCATGCTCGGAGATCCCGACGGTGCCGGTGTCGCCTTCAACAAGGATCCACTCGTGGCTTTCTGCGTAACGGAGGTTTTCTGGAACGTTCATGGTTGCTTTTGGTAAAGGGGTTTCTTACGAACACAAGCGCGGAATTTTTTTTCGCGCACTTCAATTTCAATTTCCTGCCCGGGTTTGGCAAACTCCGCAGGCAAATACGCGAGGGCAATCCCCGTACCGAGCGAGGGCGAAAGTGCCCCGCTCGTGGTTTCGGTGACAAGCTGGCCTTCGATCCAAACCGGATAGTGCGGACGGATCGGCGGGGCTTTTTCGATGGTCTGCAGCGCACACAGGCGCCTGCTCAGCCCGTTGGCGCGTCCCGCTTCCAGCGCGGCCTTCCCCATAAAATCCGCTTTCTGCATCGCCACAAAAAACCCGAGTCCCGCTTCGTGCGGGGTGTGTTCGGGGGTGAGATCCGCGCCATTGAGCGGATAGCACATCTCCAAGCGCAGGGTATCCCGCGCGCCAAGCCCGCAGGGGAGAGCTCCCGCATCAAGGGTCCGCCGCCAAGCGGATTCCGCATCTTCCGCAGGACAAATCCATTCAAACCCGTCTTCGCCCGTGTATCCGGTCGTGACTAAAAAATCTTTACTGATCCGAACCACCCGGTTCCGAGCCTCGGGCATCGCAGTTCCAAAAAGCGATTCGTAAACGGCAGCGGCTTTGGGACCTTGGATGGCCAGCGCGGCATAATTCGCACTCGCGTTTCGGACCTCCACCCCATCGACCAGGTGCGCCTCAAACCATGCAGCGTCCTCGTCAATCATTGAGGCGTTGCCAACAATGAGGAATTCCTCGGCCCCAAGCCGGTAGAGAATCAAATCATCAATCACCCCCCCGCGCTCATTGAGCATGAGCGTGTAGTGGGAAGTGCCGGTCGGCAGAGCGGACACATCATTCGTGAGCAGTCCATCCAGCCATGCCTCGCACCCGGCTCCGCTCACAAAAAACTCGCCCATGTGCGAGATGTCAAAGACCCCGACCGCCTCCCGCACGGCTCGGTGCTCATGAAGGATTCCGGAATACTGGACCGGCAATTCCCAGCCGGAAAAATCCACCACTCGGCCTCCGGCGGCGAGGTGGGCATCGTAAAGAGGTGTGCGCATGAAGGATGGACTATGGGGGGGAAATCCGGTTTGCGATAGCGGAATTATATTCCCAAGGCCTCAAGCAACCGGGGCAGAACGACTTTTGCGCTGAACACCGTGCGGGCCAACTCGCGTGCGGAAGCGCAGGCCTCCTCGGGACGGGCTGCGACGAATTCCATCGCGGCGGCGGCCTGCTCGACGGACGCAAACCCCTGCAAACCCGGCTGATCTCCAAGAAGTGCCTTCCATCCCGTATCGTGCGTAACCACAGGACGTCCGCAACCCAGATACGCCATGCTGCGGTCGCTGAGCCATCCTCCCCGGGTCGTGATGTAGCCTTCCTTCGCAACGCCCAACTCCCCAATGCTATTGCGAATAAATCCGAAATACGTCTCAAGCGATTCACAAACAGCATCTGTTGGGCAAAACTTCCATCCACCCTCAGTAAAGACGGGGTAGTCTTCCCATTCTGGCACCAAATCTGTCGCCACAAGAATCGGATGCGAGAGATGATGGGGCAGGGAAACAAGGGGCAAAAAACTCTCTCGTTTTCCGTAGAGGGTCATCCCCTCAATATCCACCTCCTTCGTGCCAAACCAATGCGTGACCGTGGTCCAAGGCGCATCAGCAGCAGGCCCGGAATCCGCGCCCAGCTCCCCGTAAAGCGAAGTCGCAATCGGCGGCAGCGTCGGAATCCACTGGTGCCCAGTTTCTGGAATCCGACAATCCGGCTTCCCATAAGCCGCACCAATCGTCACATGCTGCTGGTGTTCATCCAGATGCATATTGCACCCGTAGCCAACCGCCCATGTCTGGGTAAACCCCGGATCCACATCCAAGTAGGCCGTCGTGCCAACCCCTCGGATTGCCCCGTGATCAGAAAATTGTCCCGCATAATTCAGGAACAAATCCGCCCCGTCGGCAAAGCGAAGAAGCGCATCCGGATCGGATGGCTTACCATCAATCACCAGCGACTCGCGGCCTTGAAACCCAAACGCCGCAACAAACTCCCGCCAATTGCGCACGTTCCGGCTCGCATCCGGCACACAGGGATTTCCCGCATCGTCCCGGCAGTTCCCGGATTTCAAACTTTCCACCATCCACACATCCCAGCCCAGTTCCCGAAACCCCATCAGCCAATGCAGGGTCGAAGCCGAATGCCCCGCCGCCTTCGGCAGGTAATTGGCTACCACAACCCCCATGATCAATTTCTGACGCATCCGCGTGTAAATAGCCAGATTCCTCACCGAAAAGAAATCAGGATTTCACGTGATTATGGGCAAATGCCTGTGGCCGCAGGCAGACGTTTCCTTTTCAAATGTTGGCAATGGACAAACACGGGCACCTCGCGGATAAACCACAAAAAAATATCGCGTCGGCACACCCGGAGTGAACATCCTCACCGAAGCACACCGCGAATACCTCACCGCTCTCGAAGCCCATAACGAGGCTGTTATTCAAGCCTGGCGGAACAACCCTTGACATGGAGAGGCCCAACCTAGCAGCCCCTTAGTGGGAGCAGCATTTGTGGAGCGGCACATCCACTTCGCAGACGGGCTCGCCGACGAGCTGATTCGAGACCAGATAGGTTTCGAGTTCCTCGCCGCTGATATCCGCAAGCATCACGCCGTTGACCACGACGCATGGTGAAAGCGCCTGTCCGCTGACTTGCTCCATCTCCAGACGGAAATCCGGATTCTCAACGATGTCCTTCTCGGTGTGGGCAAGGTCGTATTTTCCCAGGACGGCGCGAACGCCTTTGCTCCAGCCGCAGTGGGTTTTCAGGTAGGCAGTAATTTGTGGTGTGTTCATAATGGTATGTTGAATTGCCGGGCAATCTAACGGCAATCAGCACCGAGTCAATGGCACACGCCAACGATTTTTTATTTTGCGCGGAGGCCGCAAATTGAAGAAACTCCGCGGTCTCTTCACCACCCATGATCATTCGTACCACCGCATTCCCACGCGCCGGCCTCATTGGCAATCCCTCCGATGGCTATTTCGGAAAAACCATCGCGCTGGCCTTTCGGAACTTTTCCGCACAGATCGAGCTGTGGGAGTCTCCCGAACTCGAGCTCCTGCCAAGTCGCCGGGATCATTCGGTGTTCAGCGGATTGGACGCCCTGCACGAAGATGTGCGCCTGCATGGATACTATGGCGGATTCCGACTCCTGAAAGCGGCGGCAAAAGCCTTCTACGAATACTGCCAGCACCGACACATCACGATCCCGCAGAAAAATTTCACGATGCGCTACAAATCCGACATTCCGAATCGGGTGGGGCTGGCGGGTTCGAGTGCGCTGATCACCGCCTGTGTGCGGGGGTTGATGCGGTTCTACGAAGTGCCGATTTCTCGGCATTCGCTTGCCAACCTTGTGCTCTGCGTGGAAAACAATGAACTCGGTATTCCTGCCGGCCTGCAAGATCGCGTGGCGCAATCCTACCAAGGGGTCGTCTGCATGGATTTCGACCGAAGTCTCATGGAGTCGCGCGGCTATGGAAACTACGAGATGCTGGAGTCGACATTGTTGCCTCCGCTTTATGTGGCCTATCGCGAAGACCTCTCGGAGGGAACGGAAGTCTATCACAACGACCTGCGTACCCGTTGGATGCGCGGAGAGCCAGATGTGATGGCTGCGATGGATTTTTGGGCGGATCTCACGGTCCGGTTTCGCATGGCTTTGCAACAGCGGGATCGGGCCGAGATGCACCGGTTGGTCAATGCGAACTTCGATAAGCGCGCCTCCCTCTACGATGTCGGACAGGGCAACCGGGATATGGTGGAAACCGCACGCGCAACCGGTGCGAGCGCAAAATTTGCAGGAAGCGGCGGAGCCATCATCGGAATTTTTGAGGACGAGGCGATGTTCGCGCGGCTTGAGCATGTGTTCGGGCCAATGGGCATCCGGGTCATCCGACCCGAGCTGGCAGCCGGACTGGCCACTGGAGAGCAACCATGAAGGCGGTGATTCCTGCTGCCGGTCTGGGCACCCGCTTTCTTCCCATCGCCAAGGCTGTTCCGAAGGAGATGCTGCCGCTGGGCGACAAGCCAGTGATCCATCACGTGGTCGCCGAGGCTGCAGCGGCAGGATTTGACGAAATTCTTCTCATCATCAGTCGCGGAAAGGAAATCATTCTGCACTATTTCGCCCCGGATCCCGAATTGGAAACTCACCTCGAGGCAACGGGCAAACGCGACGCCCTTGCAGCCGTGCGACAGGTTTCCAGCATGGCGCGGATCACGTCTGCGTATCAGGAAAAAATGCTGGGACTCGGAGACGCGGTCGGGGTCGCGCGCGAATTTGTGGGCGAGGATCCGATCTTCGCTGTGTTGCTCGGCGACACGGTCATGCGCGGAGGTTCCCCGCTTCCCGCCATGCTGGCCGCATGGGAAACCTACCACAAACCTTCGGTTGCGCTAGAAACCTGCCCACCCGAACGCGTCTCACGCTACGGAGTAGCCGGCGGAACCGAGCTTAGCGAAGGAGTTTTCACCCTCTCTCACCTAATGGAAAAACCCGCCGCCGATGCGGCTCCTCGGCTGGTTGCCATGGATGGTACCATCCTCCCATTTCACGCCTTTGCCGCCCGCTACCTCTTCACTCCAGCACTTTTTCAGTGCCTCGCGAATGCCTCCGCAGGCCTCGGCGGAGAAATCCAACTCACCGATGCCATGGAATGCCTGCGCCAACAGTCCGGCCTCCTCGGCGTCCAATGGCCCGGCCAGCGACTCGATATTGGAAATCCCGCCGGCCTTCTCGAAGCCGCTTCCTTTTTTGCCTGAGCCTCGGAAACCACATCAGCGCCCTCGCCCTGATCCTCAGCACGTGTGGCTTCCGACCCACACCAAGGTGGCCGAGGGCGGCCACCCTCCGGCCCTCGCTTCGCTCCAAAAAATGCCCGTCCTCGCTTGGAACATCCCGACCCAGCTCCGCCGGAGGCGGCCGGAGGTGGGGCGCCCTCGCCCTACTCCTCAGGCACGCGTAACTTCCGCATCACCCCTCAGGCCGCGGGTTGACTTTCCTGAACCAATTCGCGAAGTGCTTTTTCATTCCCTCGCGGAAAGAAAGGTAGGCACCTTCCGGGCGGCCTCCTTGGCGGATGGCGGCAAGCAGCGCGGGGAGCGTGAGTTCGTCCATCTCAAATGCTGTCACGCTCACTCCCACGGCCGAGCTGTGGTGTGCATCGCTGGCAGCCGTCATTCGCAGTCCGCGCTTCTGCGCATATTCCAGCGCCCTGGCGTTGTAGGATTTCGAAGTGACAGCGGCATTGAAGACCTCGACCACTTCGAGATCGAGAGTGTCCATCACCGCGGCGCGTATCCCAGCGCGCCATTGATCAAAGGGATGCGCGGGGATGGCAATGCCGCCGCCGGCTTTCACGGCTGCGAGCACTTCGCGCGCGGGCACACCTTTCATGCGAGGAAGCGTGAGTCCGAGGCAGAGCAAATGGCCTTCCGCCGTGCTCACTTCAACCCCAGGCACCACCAGAAAATTTTTCTCAGCAGGTTGGTCCCGCAAATATTCGTGCGCACCGCAGGAATCATGGTCGGTGATGGCAATGCCCCTCAGTCCGCGGGCCTTCGCAGCGGCGATCAGGGACTCGGGAGATCCCGAAGCATCCTTAGAAAAATACGAATGCACGTGCAGGTCGAAACGGTGAGTGGTCATAAAATTGATTTCCGGTGCGGAGCGGGGATTTTGCAAGCGGGAATCGTGATCATTTCGTAAGCGTCGCATCCGCCTCGAGCTGGCCTGCCAACAACGCACTCAGATGAATCGCGAGATTCGGACGGGTTCCAGCCCAGGGAAAGATCTCATCAATCTCTGATGCGGTGGCGGATTCTGGAATCGGTTCCAGATGCCTCAACACGGCCAGCAAAACCGGCGAGTAAAGCGCGGACTGATGACCAAGGCAGACATCAAGGACTGAGGGAGGTCGCCCCGCCTTGCCCATGCGCAGGCGGACTCCGTTGTGAAACGGACTCAGCCCGATCTCCCAGTGCTCCAGCTCGCTGAGAAACCGCAAAGCACGATACGAGGAGTTCGGAGCGACGCGATGAAAGATCACTTGTTTTGCGAGCGGTCCGGATGCCCCCACCAAGAATTCCGCCGCTTTCCATCGTAGTGCGCCTCAAAGGCTTTCACCACATCCTCCATGGTCCCATCGGCAGGTGTCCAGCGCTCGACATCCGGAAAATCCGTCGAAGTATTCCGATTTTTGCGCGGATCGCGAAATTGAATCGGGCACCAGAACGATTCGATGTTGCGGAGCATTTCGCTGCCGAGTGCCCAGAGACCGGTCATCCAGTCACAATACCAACACCACAGAAGATCGTAGCCAATGAGCCCGCTGAACTTGTGCCGCGAGAGGTTCACCCACTCGGAGGAATCGTAAGTCGGAAGCCGTCCCAGCCATGCAATCACCGGATACAGAAAAATCTCCGCCATCCGCACTTGAACGAAAATAATGATCGCGGGCGTCTGAACCATCAGGCAAAGCTGATTCCGAAATGGTCCCAGCACACGCCCCTGCGCATCGGTCAGCGTGCGTCCGGTCCGACCCCGCACCGCACGGTGAACGAGACAAAAAGCGTGCAAAAATATCCATTGCGCGATCACGGCCGCCAGAATTCCCCGCCATCCGAACAACCCCCCGCCAACCACCCACGGAATCCATGTGAACAGGCTCACAAAAATATCCAACCACGGAGCGGATGACACTTTCTCCGACATCCTCCATGCCTGCCAAGTCAGCAGTCCGAATACGACCAAGAGACAAAACATCAGAACGATGTAGGAAAAGAAAATCAGAAACCCATGCATGGCGGTGACCATGGCACAGGGGGCAAGATGGCAGGAAGCAGAATCTTGTGGGGAGGCGCCCTTTCCCATGGGTCGGTCACTTCAACATTTGCTTCCGGGAGGAGATTTGGTTATCAAGTGGGCATGGGCGCATTCCACATCAACAGAAACGGGCAGAGTCTGGGGCAATTTTCCGATCAGGATGTCGCCGATGGCTTGCAGAGCGGGAAGTTCCTGCCCGACGACCTTGGCTGGCAAGAACCGATGCCGGCATGGCAACCACTGTCGTCGTTTACCTCCCTTCCCCCACCTTCTTCAGATCCCCAGGTGCTGCGTCCGGTTCTCCCCCAACAGGGTGGCTCTGGAGATCCCTTTCGTGAGGTTCCTCCCATGGGCTCCAGAGAACAGCTCGCCTGGGAAGCCGTCCCTCCCCTGCCTCTGCCGGCTGCAACGCTAACCACCGTGCGCCAAGTGCTGGCCCAGCCCACGCAGACGTTTCAGTCAATGGCCACCACCGGCGGCGTTTCCAAGCCGATGTTCTTCTATGTCCTGATCTCGTGGCTCACAGGGGCGGTCGCACTGGGCTACCAGGCCGTAACCATGATGATCAATCCCCAGATCCTCGCTACCGAGCCATTCAAACAGATTCCCCAAGATTTCTGGGTATATATTTTTATCGCTGCACTCATTCTGATGCCGGTGATCCTGTTGGTGCGCTCGTTTCTGACATCCGGCATTCTTCACTTGGCTCTCATGATGGTGGGAGGAGCGAAAAAACCTTACGAAACCACCTACCGGGTATTTTGCTACGCCTCGGGCGCGGCTTCCGTGGTCCAGTTGATTCCACTCGTCGGAGGCTGGCTCTACCTCATCACTTCGTTGATCTATTCGGTGATGGGACTCAAGGAAGCTCACCGCACCGACCTCTGGCGTCCGGTCGCAGCCCTCTTTCTCATCCTCCTGCTCTGCTGTGGCTCCATATTTGCCATGATTACACTGGCCGGCGTGGCGGGATATACCTCCATGCAGAGCATGCAAAAGTAATCGGGCAGAACCGGCACTCAACGCAGCGCAACCTACCCCACCTCCCAGATGAGATCCCGCTCGGCGGCCTCAGCGGCGGAGTCTGTCGCCGCATGGATCCACAGAATCGGCTCCCCGCGCACAATCGGTGTGCCGATTTTTCTGATCCCGGAAAACCCGACCGAAAAATCCACTGCATCGCTGGTGGTTTGACGTCCGGCCCCGAGCTTCACTGCTGCCGCCCCCATCCTCCCGGCATCCAGCATCTGGAGCACTCCATCGCGCGGTGACAAGAGAGGACGTATCACGCGGGCCGAATGAAAAGCCTCCCACCGGTCAAAAGCCCGCACATCTCCTCCCTGCGCCTCCACCAATGCCAAAAATTTTTCCCATGCGGTGCCATTCTGAAGAAATTCCCGCAGCTTTTCCTTCGGACTTTCCGAAACCGCCGCCGCAAGCGACAACGTGAGCTCGACCAAATCCTCCGGCCCTTCCCCTTGCAGCGTCTCCACCGCCTCGCGCACCTCCAGCGCATTGCCAACCGTTCTCCCCAGCGGTTCGTCCATCGGCGTCAGCAAAAACGTGGTCTTCACCCCATTGTCCAACCCCGCCCGAGTAAGTTCCTCGGCCAACCGTTCGGCATCCGCCCGCGACTTCATGAACGCGCCACTTCCGAACTTCACATCCAGAACCAGCCGATCCAAGGATTCCGCCAGCTTCTTGGACATGATGCTCGCAATGATCAGTGGACGCGATGGCACCGTCCCCGTGACATCCCGCAGCGCATAAAGCCGCTTGTCCGCAGGACAGAAGTCCTCCGTCTGGCCAGCCATAAACACCCCCAACTTTTCGATCTGCCGCAGGCATCTTGCCTCGTCCAGATGCACGTCAAATCCGGGAATGCTTTCCAGCTTGTCCAGCGTGCCGCCCGTGATGCCCAACCCTCGCCCCGAAACCATCGGCACCCAAAGCCCGTCACACGCCAGCAACGGGGCCAGCACCAACGAAACTTTGTCGCCGGTTCCCCCCGTCGAATGCTTGTCCACTTTCCTCGGCGATCCCTCGGGCCACCGAAAAACCCGCCCACTGTCCCGCATCGCCCGCGTGAGAGCGGATGTCGCCTCCTCGCTCAAGCCCCGGAAATAAACAGCCATTGCCCATGCGCTCATCTGATAGTCCGGCACCGCGCCAGCCGTGAATGCAGAAATCAACCCCTCCACCTCCTCCGCCCCTATTGGCTCCCCCTCTCGCGTCCTCTCAATCAGAAGTGGAATGTTCATACCTGAGCTCTTCAGTGTCGGATGACGTTTAAATGATCGATTTTAAGAAATTATAACTTATGGGACTGACCCCTTCAGCGTGAGAGGGTGAGCATTTTGCGGACGGAGATTTCGGCTTGGGCTCGGATATTTTCGGGGATGAGGATTTCGGGTTGGAGGGAGGCGAGGCAGTCGCGGAGTTTTTCTAGGGTATTGAGCTTCATGTAGCGGCAGTCGTTGCAGGCGCAGAGATCGGTGGGACCGGGGATGAAGATTTTCTCGGGGAGTTCGCGGCGGAGGCGGTGGAGCATTCCGCTTTCCGTGACGATGATGAATTCGCGAGCCGGGTGGGTGCGGCAGTATCCGATCATTTTTTCTGTCGAGCAGACTTCGTCGGCGAGGAGCCGCACGGCATGGGTGCATTCGGGGTGAGCGACGACGGGTGCTCCGGGGTATTCGGAACGGATTTTGTTGATGCTGTCGCGGGTGAATTCGACATGTACGTAGCAATTCCCCTGCCACAGATCCATGGGCCGTCCGGTTTGTTCCATCACCCATGCGCCGAGGTTTTGGTCGGGAGCGAACAAAATATTTCGATCTGGGGGCGTGGAGTTCACGATTTTGACAGCATTTCCGCTGGTGCAGATGACATCCGCCAAGGCTTTCACCGCCGCGCTACAGTTGATGTAGGCGATGACGCAGTATTTTTTTTCGGGGTGGGCCGCAAGGAAGGCCTCGAGTTGATCGGCGGGGCAGGAATCCGAGAGCGAGCATCCGGCCGCGAGGTCGGGGATGACGACGGTTTTTTGCGGACTGAGGATTTTTGCGGTTTCGCCCATGAAGTGGACCCCGCAAAATGCGATCACGTCCGCATTGGTTTCGGCGGCTTGGTAGCTGAGCCCGAGAGAATCCCCAACAAAATCCGCCAATTCTTGGATGTCGGCTGTTTGATAATTATGAGCAAGGATGACGGCATTGCGTTCACGCTTGAGAGTCAGGATGTCGGAAACAAGATCGGTCGAAGCCATGCGGGAAGCATGAATGAAGCCGGGCAGACGATCAAGCGAAACGCCGGACCTGATTCAAAATGGGGTGCATTCCGGCTCGGCCTGGACCAGCCGAGACAGAAACTGCACCGGTCAACTTCCAGAGGTGATGCGCAGGCTGATCACTTCATACGGAATGAACCGGAGCGGTCCATTGAGCGGTTCGCCGGTGCCGTCTTCCGCAAGGGTGAGGCGGAAGATGCGATATCCTTCGCGCACCTGAATATGGGTCTCGCCACGATGCCCGAGCGATTCGCTGAGGCGGAGAATCCACCCCATGCCATTGTCGGCGGGTTTGGCCCAAGTCGGAATGAGACTTTCGCCGCCTTCAATTCCAAGGAATCCGGCATCCGCAGGCGACATCCCGCAAGGAAGAACCGGCGTGAAGAGCGTCTCTGCCAGCATGGGCGCGAGCTCGTCGCGGGAGAGGCCCGGACCATGAAACGCGAGCGCGATGCGGATGTTGTGTTTACCTTGATCCGAAAATGCAGGGCGCGCTGCTCCTCGGCGCAGGGCCGGAGGAATCACCCCTCTGAGGTCAGGATCCTCCCCCGTGACTTTGACGGACCGCAGAAGCGAAACCCCGAGGTCTCCTTCGCGGCAGGAGAATCCATATTTCGCTTCAGTGATGATGGCAAGGCCCGAGCTTTCGGAGTCATCACTCACAATCGCCCAGCGGCTTCCCGCCCCCTCAAACATCGCCTCATCGCGCGACGGACCCGCTTGCTGGCTTCGGAGCACGCTGCCAAATGGTGCGCCGAAGCGTGCCATGCGTCCGTCGAAATACGTTGGAAAATGCGCTTTGAGAAGGGTGTGTTCCTCCTGCCAATCGATCTCGTATTCGATGTGCAGCACGGGCTGGAACGCGTCGAGTCGGTAATGAACGGCCACAGAGCTGTCCTTGCCGAGTGCGCGGCTGAAAGAAACGGTTTTCGTCAGGTTGCCGCTGTCATTCACACTCGGAGTAGCCCGTGGCGCTGTCTGATCCCCGAGCGTGAGGCTCTGGAGGTCGATATCCCATGCCTCAAATTGATGGGGGATATCTGGATACGTCACTAACCTTCCGAGCGGCGAGCGCACCGGAATCTCGTGTCCGTCGAAAATGAGCTGAGTGATCGCTCCTCCCAAATCAAACCGCACGTTGACACGGTTGCTTGCCATTCCCTTACATGAGGCCGTGATGGGACCCTCTGCCTGAATGCGCGGCAAATCCTTTACCGGCCCACCGCCCAGCGGAGGCAGGAGCACGGCTTGGTCTTTTCCGGGAAGCACGAACTTGCGCGCAATGGGAAGCGGGTTGAAGAGAGATTTTTTTGAGGGTCCGTTCAATTCCTTGGCTGCCGAGTCGAGGGCGGACTCCGCAATGTCGGTCAGTTCCTTCAGGCCTTCCTCATAAACTTCCCAAACCGAGCTGCCGGGAATGTAGTCATGGAATTGCGCGAAGACCACGCGCCGCCAGGATGCGACCGGGATCGTGCCGTCTAAGGTCACGCACCGCACGGCTTCCCATACCTGGAGTGCCCGCTCGGACGCACGGAATCGTTCCTTGAGTGCGCCGTGCGTCGTGAGCACGCCGCGGTGGTATTCAAGGTAGAGTTCGCCTTGGTATTTGGGAAGCAGGGCGCGCTTGGTGTCGAGCCGACGAAAGAATTCCTCGATGCGACCCCAACGGACATCCGGCAATCCGGCCAGCGTCTTCATGCGTCGCGCACGCTCGCACATTTCCTCGGTGACCCCACCGCCCCCGTCTCCATAGCCGGTTGGAGAAAGAAATTCGTCATGCACATCGGACTGCCGGTATGCGCGCGCTCCCCGGCGGAGCTCTTCGGGAGACCCAACTTGGTTGTAGCCGTTTTCCTGAGTGACATGCACAAGCACCTCGGAGCCGTCGTTCCCGCGCCAGATGAAGCTACTGTGAGGGAACTGATTGATATTCGACCATGTCAGCTTGGTCGTGAAAAAATACTCGACGCCGGTTTGGCGCATGATCTGAGGCAAGGACGCACAGTATCCGAAAACATCTGGAATCCACAGCACCGGAGAGGGCCTGCCCTGGATCCGGCGGTAGCCATCCTGCCCGAGCAGAAAACTCCGAGCCAGTGCCTCGCCGCAGGCCATCAGGGTGTCGGATTCCACCTCCGTCGCTCCTACCGGTTCCCATTGACCGCTTGAAATTCGCGACTTGACCCGCTTCATGAGGGCCGGACTGATCCGCTCCACCGCATCGTAGCTTGCGGGTTGGCTGTATCCGAAAACAAACTCTGGATACATCTCCATGAGTCGGTTCATGGTGCTGAAGGTGTGAACCGCCTTGTATTCACTGCTCCGCTCCGGCCACAACCAGACAAGATCGATGTGGGCATGCCCGGTGAGCACCGCCGTGATGCGCTCATTCTGGCCGGCCAATGAAGCGTAAAGCTCGCGGAGACTCGATTGCATCGCTGCAAGACCACCGGAATCCAGCGCGTTCACAGCGTTGTCGAGTCCGCGAAGCAGCCTCCGGTAGACCACACTGGCATTGCCGACCTCCGGACGAAATCCGATTCCCCCCGTGGTGGGAGGATGCAGAGGATTGCTCGAGGCCCCCTCCTGCATTGTGAGATCCAACAGCACTCGCAAATCGTAGAAGACCTCCCATGCTAGCGGATTCCGGCGCACAAGCTTGGCACCTTGGAACTCCGAACCCAGCGGATTGCGCAGACCGGTGGCTTCGGGATGCCAGATCGCACTCTGAAGGCAAAGCCCTTCGACAAAAATTTCTTTCACTCCCGCCGGCAGCGGACACCGACGATGCGCGACATCAAATCCATAATAGGGAACGCCCTTCACGTAAGCGGTCCCCTCCCCTTGGTCTCGCCACTGCAAAAAAACCTCGTCTCCGTGGACCCTGCGAGGGAGGGTCAACCGGAACCATCCTTGGTCAAAAAGCCTGCCCCATGGAAATGGAGCCTGAATCGGCTGAAACTTGAGCTTGCAGGCCTCACGGTAGGAGATCGGTTTTTCAAAAGCTCCGCCGAATTCACATGGCACGTCCGCGACATCGGACCAGATTCGGGCTTCCACTCGGGAGAGGGCCTTGGCAACACGCGGCAGGGTCAGTTGAAGAAATGGATTTTGTTTTAACATGGCGAACTTTCTTGCAATATCCGTCCAGATTCAAAAACGTAATCGTCCGCCGAAAAATTTCACCTCACCTGTCCCGTGCCGCGGATTTGATATTTATAGGAAGTCAGTTCCTCAAGCCCCATCGGACCCCGCGCATGAAGTTTGTCGGTGCTGATTCCGATCTCCGCGCCAAATCCAAACTCCCCGCCATCCGTAAACCGCGTGGACGCATTCCAATAAACTGTCGCCGAGTCCGTCTCGTGAAGGAATTTTTCCGCCGCCGCGCGGTCATTGGTGACGATGGCATCGCTGTGATGAGATCCAAATTCCTCAATGTGCGCCACGGCCTCATCGAGGGATGTCACCACCTTCACCGAAAGAATCAGTGCCAGGTA
Source organism: Chthoniobacterales bacterium (assembly GCA_038214335.1). GTDB lineage: Bacteria > Verrucomicrobiota > Verrucomicrobiia > Chthoniobacterales > Terrimicrobiaceae > QYQL01. The sequence goes on along the minus strand of JBBQRY010000008.1, from coordinate 4,854 downwards.
TTCCGTGGTCCATGCCTCGTCGCCAGCATGTTTCAGCGGATGATATCCTAGGCCATCCAAAATCCGAAAAGCCTCCGCATCAGTGCGCATCTCGACAGGAAACTTTTGAAAGGCGGGTGCCGCCATGGCAAAGAACGCGGGGGCCACCGCCTCATGAACCAGCAGAGTTTCCATCGCATTGCACACACCCGGACGCTGGCATTTGGCATTGATCGCAATGTCGAGCGCCATATCAAGATCCGCCGCACGGTCCACATACACATGGCAAATCCCATTATAGTGCTTGATCACGGGCATCCGCGCGTGCGCAACCACATTTTCAATGAGGGCATGACCACCCCGGGGGATGATGACATCAAGGAACTGATCCATTCCCGCAAGGATTTTTACAGCCTCACGATCCGTGCTCGGCACCAACTGGACTGCCCCCTCCGGCAGCCCGGCAGCGGCACCTCCAGCTTGGAGCGCTTCCGCAATCGCGAGATTGGAAGCAATCGCCTCGGACCCTCCGCGCAGGATCACCGCATTCCCCGTCTTCAGACAAAGCACCGCCGCGTCGCTCGTCACATTCGGACGGGATTCGTAAATGATCCCGATCACCCCAATCGGAGTCCGGATTTTTGTGATTTCGATGCCGTTGGGCCGCGTCCATTCGCGAAGAACTTCCCCCACAGGATCCGGCAACTCGGCCACATCGCGCACCTCCCCCGCCATCTTCGCAATCCGCTCGGGCGTGAGACGCAGACGATCCAGCGCCGCAACCGAAAGCCCATGCTCCTCCGCCCGCGAAAGGTCCTCCGCATTGGCAACAACCAGCCTCTCCGTGCGCGCCACAAGCTCATCCGCCATCCGGTGCAGGATCGCGGCCTTTTGGTCGGAGGTGAGCCGGGCCAGCTCACGCGCGGCCACCTTCGCACCCGCCCCCATCTCGTGAAGGGAATTTTCCAGAGTCTTCATCCAAAGACAGATAGCCGTTCAGCTCCTTGGAGCGCGAGGAAAAAGGTGTTGGACTGCGCATCGAAATCGTTGGAAAACACTTCGGCGAATCCGCAGCACCGTCGTCGTTGATATCTGCATTGTGGTCGGCGGTCAGCACCCCATCGCACGACAAGACGACCGGCCGATCCTTTGTAACCTCATCGTTTAACCGCCCGCCGCGGCAGCCAGCGGAATGAGCTCCAGTGCCCCGATACCACCGGCCACTGCGGCAGCCGGAATGCGCTGGTCGAATGTTGCCAGGCGGGCATCGTTGGCTGCTGCCAGGGCAAGCAACCGTAAACCTAAATCCGACAGAAGAATTGACCACGGATTACACATATACAACGGATAGAGGTAGTTATGACAATCTTGCTACGCCTTGCGATTCACCTTGCGGGTGAACAGGTATTGTGTTCCAAATCCCTTCGTATCAGTGTTATCCGTGTAATCCGTGGTTAAAACTGCTTTTTCTAGGGTAAATGCTATTTTTCCGAGGTTGGAGCGTCGGATCTTTCAGGCAGCTGCGAACTCCAAGAAGCACTCGCCGTCGAGAACCTGCATTTCCCGCAGGCGGAATTTCCGGATGGGGTTGAGAAACCCACCCGGCAGGCCGGTCAGCGTGGGGGCATGACGGCCTCCAAAGAGCACGGGTGCCATGGTCGCATAGAGCCCATCCAGCAGGTCCGCCTCCGCGAGAGTCCGCAAGAGGGTTCCGCCGCCTTCGCACACGATCTTTTTCACCCCGAAGTCGCGTCCGAGGATTTGCAGGCATTCGCGTACGTCCACATCTCCCTCAAAAAGAAACAACTCTGCACGACGGACAATTTTTGCGCGCAGTGCCAGCGGCATTCTCTGAGTGGAAAAAACCACCAGCGGCGAGTCCGTGTATTGGAACGCCTTCCCAGCAGGATCGAGTTTTCCCGAATTGCTCAAAACGACCCGCACCGGAACCGGTGGCAACCCACGGGCCAGGCGGGCGGCGCGGAGATCCTCCCGGCTAATCCCCATGGTCATGGAGTCGCTTTCCAGTGTTCCGCGACCGACCATCACGGCATCCGCTCCGGCTCGAACCTCCTGCAATCGCGCTTTGTCCCGGGCTGAGGTGAAGAGCGATGGAGTCTGGTTGCGGGTGCTGGTTTTGCCATCGGCAGTCATCGCAAAATGGGCATACACCCGGGGCCTGGCCGAAGGCAAATTGGGGGCGGACGCCCGAGAGATCTTTCTGGTATGAAAAATTGAGCTGGTCATGCGGAAAATCCTGTGTTAGGCTCCCGTCTTATGCTTATGCAACGGAAAAGTGCTTTCTCTCGTCGTTTGCCCGATTTGGTAACTGAAGAGCTGGTGGCCGTGCTCACAAAAAAGAGCTCATTTGAGTTCAAGCAACTGTTTGATGTCGTGCACGAGCGCCTCCGGGCGCGCAACGCTGCCAGCGGCGGCGAGGAAATGCTTCGTCTTCGAACCTACGAAAAACTTCACAACCTCGTCACGCGGGGCATGGTCAAAAAGACCGGAAAAAAATATAAGGGTCTCGCGGCTCTGGCCAAGGCGCTCACTCCGCCCGAACCCCTTCCAGTAGCAAAATAAACCGCCCGGCCCATGGGTTCACTTCGTCGGTCCGTAGCACTCCTCGCGAGCGCGTCGGAATCCACGTTTTCCACGTTTTCGTAAGGAATTTCTTGGATTGAATCCCGCAGGCTGGTAATTGCATCCGAACGTGAGTCAGGAATCCCCTACAATCCATGTCGGTGAGCAGCAGGAAGTCCACACGCTCGAGCATGTTGATCAGTATCTGCTGATCGGCAAAGAGTCGGATGCGTCGGACATCCATTTGAGCGTCCACTCGAAGCCAATCTGGTGACGGTTTGGCGTGTTGTCTCCCATTTGGAATCAGGCACCGGTGCTGACGCCCACCGATACCGAGCGTCTGGCCATGGGGTTCTTGGACGACAAACAAAAAGCCCAGCTTGCCGAGCGCGGCGATGTCGATTTTGCCTACTCCAATGAGATGGGCCGATTCCGCACCAGTGTCGTGCGTCAGCGCACGGGATACGACCTCGTCTTCCGAATCATCAACAGCCGGATTCGCACGATGGATGAGTTGGGTCTGCCGGACCAGCTCAAGCTCCTGACCCAATACCAAAACGGCCTCGTGCTCGTGACGGGGTCTGTCGGTTCTGGAAAAAGCACGACGCTGGCGGCCCTCGTGGACGAGATCAACCAAGACCGCCACGACCACATCATCACCCTCGAGGACCCCATCGAATACGTGATCCCCTCAAAGAGTTGCCACGTCACCCAGCGCGAAGTTCATACTCATACGAAATCCTTCGGAAACGCCCTGCGCGGGGCGCTGCGTGAAGATCCCGATGTCATCATGGTCGGGGAAATGCGCGACTTGGAGACGATCCAGCTCGCGATCACGGCGTCGGAAACCGGACACCTTGTTCTCGGCACCCTGCACACGAGCAATGCCGCCCGCACACTCGACCGCGTGCTGGACGTTTTCCCCACGGACCAGCGCGACCAAATCCGCATCATGGTGAGCGAATCCCTGCGGGGCGTCATCTCCCAGCAACTTGTCCCGCGGCTCGACGGGACCGGGCGTGCGCTGGCCATCGAGGTCCTCATGAACACTCCGGCAGTCGGCAACGTGATCCGCGAATCCAAGACGTTTATGCTGCCGGGCATCATCCAGACAGGCCGCAAGCTCGGCATGAAACTGATGGATGACTCGCTAAAGGAACTCTTTGAAGCCGGCACCATCTCCGCTGAGGAAGCGGTCTATCGCGCCGACCAAAAGTCGCAAATGATGCAGATCACCGGACATCACTGACATGGCATATATCAACCAATTTTTCGATGTGCTCATTGAGAGCGGCGCTTCGGATCTTCACCTCGGTGAGGGGCAGCCGCCAAAAATCCGGCAGCATGGTGAGATTGTCGCGATCCGGGAAGATGTTCTGACGCATGAGGAAATGAGCTTCATGCTCCAGGAAATTTGCGGGGAGCGGCGCTGGGAGAAGCTCATGGAAACCGGCGATCTGGATTTCGCCTACGAGATGGACGCGAACAACCGGTTTCGCTGCAACTACTACAAACAGACCAACGGGTTCGGGGCGGTCTTCCGAATCATCCCTACCAAGATCAAAACGCTCGAGGAACTCGGGGTTCCCTCCGTCATCAAGACCTTCGGACACATGCGCGGCGGCATCGTTCTGGTCACTGGCCCCACCGGCTCGGGAAAAAGCACAACCCTCGCGGCCCTCATCGACTACATCAATATCAACTTCTCCCGGCACATCGTGACGATTGAGGAGCCCATCGAATTCGTCCATCGCAACAAGATGAGCATCATCACCCAGCGTGAGGTGCCCGAGCACGCACCCACATTTCCCATTGGTCTCAAGGCCGCGCTGCGCGAGGACGCCGACATCGTGCTCGTGGGAGAAATGCGCGACTTGGAAACGATCTCGCTGGCCCTCACGGCAGCCGAGACCGGACTCCTCGTCTTCGGCACCCTGCATACGAACAACTCCCGCAAGACCGTGGATCGTATGATTGACGTGTTCCCGAGCGACCAGCAGGCCCAGGTCCGCACGATGCTTTCTGCCTCGCTGCGCGGCGTTGTCGCCCAACTTCTTATGAAAAAGCAGGACGGTCGCGGACGCGTCGCCGTGAACGAGATCCTCGTCGTCAACAACGCAGTGTCGGCCATCATCCGCGAAGGAGCCACCCAGAAGCTGCAGGACGTGATCGTTGGCGGACGTGGCGAAGGCATGCAGTTCATGGACGATGCCATCTCCGAACAACTCATGAGCGGCGCGGTCTCGCCACATGAAGCCTACATGAAGGCGATCGACAAGCAGCGCTTTAAAC
>JBBQRY010000007.1:0-20419 GCA_038214335.1 Chthoniobacterales bacterium | reverse complement strand
GCCGAGCGTGGGGAATTTGCCGCCGAAGGGCACGACTTCCGCGATGGCGGACGTGCAGTTCGTGTAGGCGATGTAGCCGCGCTGCGCGGCTTCCATGACGTAGCCGCCGCCCCAGAGGTAGTGGGTGGCGTTATCCACGCTGACCGTGCCGGTGCCGAATTCCTCAGCCATCCGGATGCATTCCTCAATCGCCCGGTAGGCGACCGCCTGTCCGAGCTTGTGGTGGGCGTCCCACACCTTCGCCGCCTTGAACCGCGAAGGCTTCTCCTCGATCTGAGCGCCTGGCGTCCATCCGCCAATGTGGCTTCCGAAAAGCTCGTCCAGATGCAGCGCCTTGATCGCATTGTGGGTGCGGATGCCGTGGCGGGCGGCGTTTTCGCAGAAACGGGTGGCGTCGGCGGCTTCGTCCGACAGGTAGCCGCGCTTTTCGTAGGCCGCGCGAATGAGCGCGTTGTGGAGTTCGACGGGAACGACGTGGAAGATCTGGGACATGGCTTTTTTTTCTGGATTAGGCGTCGTGCTGTTTCCGGTCGCCGACCCAGTCGTAGTGGAAAAATTTCCCGCGCGGGCAGTCGGTGCGCTCGTAGGTGTGGGCGCCGAAATAATCGCGCTGGGCTTGGAGCAGATTCGCCGGGAGCCGTTCGCTGCGGTAGCTGTCGAAATAGGCGAGCGACGCGGAGAACGCGGGGATCGCCAGGCCCGAGAGCGCGGCCTCGGCCACGATCTTGCGCCAGTTGTTCTGGGTGCTCAGCACGATGTCTTTGAAATACGAATCGAGCAGCAGGTTCGGCAGCGCGGGGTCGCGGTCGAACGCCTCTTTGATACGCTGCAAGAACCGTGCGCGGATGATGCAGCCTCCGCGCCAGATCATCGAGATTTCGCCGAAATGGAGGTTCCACTTCTGCTCCTCCGAGGCGGCGCGCATGAGCGCGAACCCCTGAGCATACGAACAGATCTTCGATGCATACAACGAGTCGCGCACCGCCGCGATGAGCGCGGCCTTGTCTCCGGTGAACGCCGGTTTTTCCGGGCCCGTGAGAAGTTTCGATGCGGCCACGCGTTCTTCCTTGATGGCGGAAATGCAGCGGGCGAACACCGCCTCTGACATCGTCGAGGCCGGGATGCCCATGTCGAGCGCGGAGTTGATCGTCCATTTCCCCGTGCCCTTCTGTCCGGCGCGGTCCATGATCACGTCCACCAGCGGAGCGCCGGTGACCGGGTCCTTCGTGCCGAGAATGTTCGCGGTGATTTCGATGAGGAACGAATCCAGATCCCCCGCGTTCCAGTCCTGAAACGTCTGGTGCAGCTCGTCCTGGCTGAGCCCGACGCCGTTGCGCAGGATGTTGTAAGCCTCGCAGATGAGCTGCATGTCGCCGTATTCGATCCCGTTGTGGATCATTTTGACGTAATGCCCGGCACCGTTGGGGCCGATGTGGGCGGTGCAGGGCACGCCTCCTTGGACGGGCTTTCCGGGGGCCGCGCCTTCGAGCGGCTTGCCGGTGGCAGCATCCACCTTGGCCGCGATCGCCTTCCAGACAGGTTCGAGTTCTTTCCAGGCTTCGAGGTCGCCGCCCGGCATGAGCGAAGGCCCGAAACGCGCGCCTTCCTCGCCGCCGGAAACGCCGGAGCCAATGAAGCGGAATCCGCGTGCGCTGATGTCCTTCTCGCGGCGCACAGTGTCGGTCCAGAGCGAGTTGCCCCCGTCAATGATGATGTCGTCCGCTTCGAGCAGCGGGAGCAATCCGTCAATCACCGCGTCCGTGGCTTTGCCCGCCTGGACGAGGATGATGATTTTGCGCGGGCGCTTGAGCGATGCCACGAACTCCTCGAGCGTCGGGCAGCCGACGAGACCGCCGGGGGTGTTCTGGTTTGCGGCGACAAATTCCTCCGTCTTGCTCGTGGTGCGGTTGAACACCGAGATGCGGAAGCCATGGTCCGCGATGTTGAGTGCGAGGTTCTGGCCCATGACGGCCAGACCGATCAATCCAATGTCCGAGTGGTTCATAATAAAAGGGTGTTAAATCTTGTTCGCCTGCGCGAGCGGCGGCCGGCCCTCGAGGACAGCGATCAGGTTCTCGACGGATTTTGTCGCCTGTCGGACGACGCTTTCGTAGGTGCGTGATCCGATGTGGGGAGTGATGATCGCGCGCTCGCAGCGGAGCAGCGGGTGATCGGCCGGCGGGGGCTCCTCGTCGAGCACATCGGCTCCGTAGCCGTAGAGCTTTCCGCTGGTGAGCCCATCCACAATCGCCTGATTGTCCACGATTTCACCGCGGGCACAGTTCAGGACGACCGCGCCGTCCTTCATGGCGGCGATGCGCGCGGCGTTGATGAGGTGGCGGGTTTCGTCGGTCAGATTGGTGTGCAGAGTGATCACGTCGGAGCGGCGGATCAGGGAGTCGATGTCCGGCGCACGCTCGACGCCATGTTGCGCCGCAAAGGCATCGTCCCAATACAGGTCGTGGCCGATGACATCCATGCCGAACGCGCGGGCCCGGATGACGACCTCGCGTCCGATGCGTCCGAGGCCGACGACCCCGATGGTTTTGCCAGCCAGCTCGTGGCCGGTGAGCCGTTTCCAGTTGCCGGCTTTCACATAGTTCACTTCCGCGACCATGTTGCGGTAGATCGCGAGCAGCAGGCCGAACGTGTGCTCCGCGACGGTGGTGTGGTTGACGCCGGGGGTGAAGCAGACCGGAATCTTCAAGCTGGTGGCCGCGGCCATGTCGATCTTATCGAGACCGATGCCATACTTGCTGAGCACTTTCAGCCGGGGCAGGCATTTCTCCAGCACCGGGCGCGTGTAGGCGTCGTCCCCGCAGAGGATGCCGTCAAAGTCGCCGACCAGCTCCATGATTCCGGCTTCATTCAGCGGCCCGCGCGCATTTACAATTTCATAACCCTGCGAGGCCAAAAGAGCGTGGTGCGATCCCGGGGTGTCCTGGAAAGACGTAGTTGTGACAAGAATGCGTTTCATACGAATGAGATGGGGCCAGAAAGATAGAAATATCGTCAAAATGGTAAAGAAAAAACTACTTCTCCGTGATGCCGACTTCAAAAAACTCGTCAAAACAGATTTTCGGTTGAATCCGCTTCGTTCCCCACTAGATTGAGACCAGTAACAAACCAAATATTATGTCCTTCGAACTTCCACCACTTCCCTACGACGCTGCGGCCCTCGAACCCAACATCGACGCTCGCACGATGGAAATCCATCATGACAAGCACCATGCGGCCTATGTCACCAACCTCAACAAAGCCCTCGAAAGCGCTCCCGAACTCGCGTCGAAATCCCTCGATGCCCTGATCGGCGACCTTGCTTCCGTGCCGGAAGCCATCCGCCCCGCCGTGCGCAACAACGGCGGCGGTCACTGGAACCACAGCTTCTTCTGGAAAATCCTTGGCCCGAATGCCGGCGGAACTCCCGCCGGAGACCTCGCCGCCGCCATCGACAAATCTTTTGGCAGCTTTGCGGATTTCCAAGCCAAGTTTGAGGCCGCTGGCCTCGCCCGCTTCGGCAGCGGCTGGATCTGGCTCTGCGTGAAAGACGACAAATCCCTCGCCATCTGCTCGAGTCCCAACCAAGACAACCCGCTCATGAAAGGTATCGCCGAATGCACCGCCACGCCCGTCTTCGGAGTCGATGTCTGGGAACACGCATATTATCTCCACTACCAAAACCGCCGGGCAGATTATTTGAAGTCCATCTGGAACGCCGTTTCATGGAGCGCCGTCGAAGAGAACTTCAAAGCCGCCACAGCCTAATGCCGGGACGCCGGAAATTCTTGTGAATCGTTCTTGCATCCGCCTTTCGACCGTCCATAGTTGCCAGTTCCACTTTTTGAAGTCATGACCATCATTGAGAAGATCGAAAGCGAACAGTTAAAGAAAGACGTTACGTCTTTCAAAATCGGCGACACCGTCAAAGTCCACACCCGTGTGGCCGAGGGTGACAAAGAACGTATCCAAATTTATTCCGGTATTGTGATCGGGCGCAAGGGCACCGGCGTGAATGCGAATTTCACCGTGCGCCGGGTTTCCTATGGCGAGGGTGTCGAGCGGGTTTTCCCGCTCCACTCCCCGCGTATTGCGAAGATTGAAGTGGAGCGTCAGGGCGCGGTGCGCCGTGCCGCACTCAACTACTTGCGCGATCGCAAAGGCAAATCCGCCACTACGGTCAAAGAGAAGTCCGTCCGCACCTGAGATGGCCTGCTCGTTCGAGCAGGAACTCCAGCTTTCTGCACGTGGCATCGGGCCCGTAGCAGGAATCGATGAAGCCGGACGTGGCCCTTTGGCCGGTCCGGTCGTGGCAGCGGCCGTCATTCTGCCGCCCGATCTCCGAATCTCGGGGTTGGATGATTCGAAAAAACTCTCGGCCCGAGTGCGGGAGCGGCTTTATGACGAGATCACCGGGAACCTCGGGGTTTCCTGGTCGTGTGTGCATCTCGACCATGCGGAAATCGACCGTTGGAACATTCTTCGCGCCACCCACCGTGCGATGCGCCAAGCGGTGCTGGCCCTCATGCCGACCCCCGCCCATGCGCTCATCGACGGACTGCCGGTGCCGGATTTTCCTTGTCCCCAAACCGCCCTCGTTGGCGGCGACGCGATCAGCATGAGCATTGCCGCAGCAAGCATTATTGCCAAAGTCCAGCGGGATCGCGCGATGCTGGAGATGGATGAGCGGTATCCGGAATACGGATTTTTCCAACACAAAGGCTATCCAACACGCGATCATCTTGCCAAACTCCGTGAGCATGGCCCCTGTCCCATTCATCGCCGCAGCTATGCGCCGGTTGCGCAGGCCGAACTCTTCTGAGGAAGCCCCTCACATCCGCCTCGGACGTGAAGGAGAGGAGGCTGCAGCGGCTTTTCTCCGCAAGAAGGGCTACAAAATCCTTCACCGAAACTTCCGTCCGCCGCACGGCGGAGAAGTCGATCTCGTGTGCCGACACGGCAAAGAATTGGTCTTTGTCGAAGTCAAAACCCGCAGCGACGAAGCCTTTGGACGCCCATTCGATGCTGTCAACGAGAAGAAACGACGGCTCATCATCCGGGGCGCGATGAGTTGGCTTCGTATGCTCGAAATGCCAGACATCACGTTCCGCTTTGACGTGGTCGAGGTGATCATGGACAGCGAGGTGCGCATCCTGGAAAATGCCTTCCAACTTCCAGACAATTATGCGTATTGAACCCCTCTCCACCTTGCGAATTTTTTACCCTCATCTTCTCGTCACCGCTTGCCTCTCCATAGGAGCCCTCACCGCCGCAGAACCCGACCTCCGTGCAGGCGAATCCGCCGGGGCGGCAGCGCGGCCATTTGCTGGACTCTTTGCCGGATCCGAGGACGATCAATTCCGCAAGGCCGTGGCAAAGATCGACTCCTTGGAAGTATATGAGGGGCTCCCCGATCCCAGAACCCAGCCCGGTGCCTTCGCGCGCGAATCCGCACGGGAGGACATCCGCCAAGTTGGAGGATCTTTCTTTTACACGACCCCGCTGAAAATCGATGCCAAGGCCCTTGCCGAGCTTCGGGCGGCATTCCATCCAGGCGATCCCTTCGCAGGCGGTGGCGGTGAGGCCTGCGGGGCATTCCATGCAGATTTCCTCATCGAATGGAAATCCGACAAAACCATTTTCAGCGCGCTCATCGGCCTCGGCTGCCAAGAAATCCAAGCATTTGGTCCCGAGATCAATCTCCACCGCTATATTCCGCCACCAGTTTACGCCCAACTCAACCGCGTGCTCGGGCGTCTGGGCGCGGACGAGTAGCCTGTCATCGGAAGCCGTTTTTTCCGGGGCACAGCCGCCTCAGACCCAGCCGAGCCAGCCGATAAATCCGGCAACGGCAACGACAAAGATCGGGTTGATTTTTGTCGTGCAAAAAATGAAGGTGCAGATTCCGGTGAGCACGAAGGCCTGCCAGCCATGGTCGGCGGCTTTGCTCATGATGAGGGCGCTGGCGAAGATGAGGCCGACCGTGAGGGGTGCGAAGCCTTTTTCGACGGCCTTGCGTGCGGGAGAGTCCTTCGCACGCTCCCAAATCCGGCTCACCAGATAGACCAGCAGTCCAGCCGGGATCATCATAGCAATGGTGGCCACGAAAGCTCCCACGACCCCCGCAGCTTTGTATCCGATCATGGTCACAATGAGGATGCTCGGTCCGGGCGCGGCTTGCGAAATCGCAAACACGTCCGCAAATTGTTTGTCCGTGAGCCAGTGATAATCGCCCACCGCTTTGCGGTGCATTTCCGGCAGCACAGTGTTCCCGCCGCCAATCGACAGAATCGACAGCGAGCTGAAGAGCAGAAAAACCTGGATCAGGCGCGGCAGGTTCATGGTTGTTTTTCCTTTGGCCAAGCCCACACGAGGGCCAGCGGAGCCAGCAGGGACAGGCAGGCGAGAAGCGGCCACCGAATGATCCCGTTCAGCAGGAAAACCGCAAGAAACAGGAGGACCGGCACGACCCCGCCGAGGCATTTGCGTCCGGTTTTCACGACCATCGAGAGGGTGAGTGCCACGGCGGCGGCGGCGGCCCCTTTGAGGATGCCCGCGACTGCCGGGATTTCATGATACTGAAAATAAAAATACGCGAGGACCAGAACGAGGAGGACCGGGATGAGGGTGAGTCCGAACACCGATGCCAGTGCTCCGGGAATCCCGCGAAACTTGACGCCGACAAAGACCGCAAGGTTGACCTGATTGGCTCCCGGCAAGATCCGGCACATCGTCACCGCGCTGAGGAACTCTTCGTCTTCCATCCACCGCTTCTCGATGACCAGCACCTCGCGCGACCACGCCGACAGCCCGCCACCGAAGGAGGCAATCGCGATGTGGTTGAACGTGAGCGCCAGCTCCAGCAGCGAGGGTCTGTCACTCATGGATGAGATCCGCATCATGCGGGAAATCTTCTTCGTGGTGCAGGGAAGGATCCAGCGGATCTGGCGCCTCGTAGCGGTGTGAGGACGACCAATCGTGTTCGAATACCTCCTGTAGCCGTGCCACAATCGCCGGATCGTGCAGGTGGGTGCCAAGCTCACGCCGCAGGTCGAATGCCGACCGGTCTATGTTCATCGACCCCACGATCGCCCGCGATTTGTCGGCAATGACCAGCTTCGCATGGAGACGCATGTTCTTCTGTTTGTGAACCTTCACCCCAGATCGGTGCATCACGCGCAGCGAAGAAAAGGTGTCGAGGATGTCCCAGTCGCTGATCCCGTGCTTGCCGCCACACAGGACCCGCACGGCCACCCCTCGGTGCGCGGCCTCGGCAATGCGGTCGAGGATCGTGGCATCCACAAATTTCGGATGCTGGATCTCGAGGGTGTGCTTCGCGGAATCCATGAAATGCGACATCGCCTGCCGCGAATTGCCGCTGCTCCAGAGGAGTCCGCTTTCCGGCGCAGGTTTCCAATCGTCGCGGTGGGCCCAGTCGGCCTCAAACCCTTCGATGATCTGAGCCACCTTCTCAGGCTCCTGCACAATCACCCCGTAATCCCGCGTGAGCGTGAAATATTTTTCGCAGAGGTTGAAGGTCGCAATCAGCGCCGCCTGTCCGTCCACCACAATCGATTTCTCGTGCGTGACATAAAACTTCGGACTCGCCCACTGGATCGATACCCCTGCCTTTTGGAAAAACTCAAACGTCGCATCATTCGCGCGATCTCCACCAGAGCGCTTCGGATTCAGCATCACCCGCACATCCACTCCGGCATTTTTTCGGTCCACAACCGCCTGCATCAGCTCCGGCTGCGTAAAGGTAAACTGCTTGATGAGCAGAGTCTTGTGAGCGAGACCAATAAAATCCAGCACGGGCGGCACACCATCATCCGGCTGAACAATCAAATGCGAGACAGGAAGGAACATGGCGGCATTCCTACCAATACGGACGTTCCAGCGCAAGCACCTGGAAAGGCTCAGGATTCGTTGCGCACGGGATTGGTGAGGCGTCCGATGGACTCGATTTCGATGGTCACTGAATCCCCGGGCCGCAGCCAGCGCGGCGGAGTCCGAGCCATGCCGACCCCGCTCGGCGTGCCCGTGAGGATGACGGTTCCCGGCACCAACGTCGTGCTGCCGCTGAAAAACTCAATGAGCGTTGGCACGTCGAAAATCATGTCCGCCGTATTTTCCTCCTGCATGGTTTCGCCATTGAGAATCGTGCGGATCGCGAGGGCGTTCGGATTCGGGATTTCGTCGGGCGTGACGAGCCATGGTCCGAGCGGGAGAAACGTGTCAAACGTCTTTCCCCGGCACCACTGGCTGCCGCCAAATCGCACCTGCCAATCGCGGGCACTCACATCATTCGCACACGTGTAGCCCGCGACATAGTCCAGCGCCTCCGCCTTCGACACATTCCGGGCGGCTTTTCCGATGACGACCGCGAGCTCGCATTCGTAATCGACTTCTTCGCTGGCAAGGTGCGTGGGCAGAAGAATGGGGTCCCCCGGATTCTGCAAGGCAGAGGGTGCCTTCATGAAAAGCACCGGAAACTTCGGAATCCTCGCGCCGGTTTCCTCGGCGTGTTTCCGGTAGTTCAATCCCGCGCAATAGACCGCTGCGGGAACCACGGGTGCCAGCACTTTGCAAATCGTAGCCGACTCGCCCGTGGGAGCGAATCCGCCGGTGAGGTCGCCGGAAAGCTTCTCAAACGACCCATCGGGCCGGGGGGTTGCGAAACCGACATGGCCATTGGGATCAAGGAATCGTTGGATTTTCATAAAGGATCAGTATTTGGGAGCTTTCACGGTGCCGGCTTCCAGATCATCGCGACGGCGCTGGATCATCCGGCCTGCAATCTCCTGCACCATCTCTTCAAGCAGGAGACGGAGGTGGCTGCCGCGGCGGAAATCCGAAGGCGCAATGTTTTTCACCCGATCCGCATGAGTGCAAAGCTGGTAGCATTTTTTGAAGCTGGATCGCGTGGGATCGTCCGGATTGTAAACCGCAATCGCCTGCCCGCCATTCCGACGCATCACCGTAAAGCAGGGCACATCGGTGGGGCCGTCGCCGACGTAAATCATATTCTGGAACGGCACCGGACGTAGCTCGGGAGCCATGTGGTCGTTCACATCCTCATCCATCTCAAGCATCCCTTTGTTGATGCGGAAAAGGAACTGGGTCTTCTGCGTGTGGCTGATCACACGCTTCGGAAACGTGATCCGGTCCTGCTCATCGACCGCATACTCACACCCGAAAATCTTCCGAACAAACGGAGCCAAGCGGCTTCCTTCGATGAGAACCTTGAGTCCAGAGGACACAATATAGTGCTCCACTGCAATCCCATGCGCAACCTGGTCAGCACCCAGAAGCCCGTTCTGGAACTCCTCAAACATTTCCGGAAGTCCCTTGTAAAAAGTCAGCCGTCCCCCGAGTTCCCGCAACTTGGCATTTGTCGGACGGTCCATCTCCAGGCAATCCAAGAGGACTTTCATATAGGCCAGCTCGTTGTCGTAGCCCTGCCCGTTGACCAGTTCTGCGCACCGCTTCCAAAAATTCGTGGCATGAATCCCAAACACTGGAAACAACGCCTCCTCCTGCATATACGTGGCCGAGAGGGTCTGATCGTAGTCGTAGATGATTGCAATCGTATTCTGCGGCGTGGACATGCCTCCATCGCACCACCCGGAAGACCGCTCTGGCGATAAAAAAATGACCTTCTCAACACGAACTCCTCGCGCGCCACCCAAACATCCTTCGCATTTTTTTAAGTTTGGCCTTGCACACCCCGTTCGGACGCGCTACATATCGCCCCCTTTCTCTAGCGACCACAACATGCCGACAAAATCCAAGACCACCCCCGCGGCCAAAGCAGCCCCTTCCAAGGCCGCTAAGAAAGCGCCTGCCAAAATTTCCAAGTCACCCGCAGTCGAGAAGCCGACTCCTGCGAAAAAGACTATCACCAAACCTGCCAAAGCGCCTGCGGCTAAAGCTCGCGTCGCCGCGCACGAGCCCGAACCCGCCAAATCTGTCAGGCCGGTGCTTGGAGGATTCCTCGCCAAACAGCGCGAGCGTCTTCTCATCCTCAAGGACACGCTCCTCGATTCGATGACCGGTGTGGCCAAGGACAGCCTGCGCTCACGTGCCGATGGCAGCGAGGCCTCCGCTTTCGGAATGCATCAAGCGGATGCTGGCAGCGACGCCTACGACCGCGATTTCGCACTCAGCCTCCTCTCGCAGGAACAAGATTCCCTTTACGAGATCGACGAAGCCCTCAAACGCCTCGAAACTGGTTCCTACGGAACCTGCGAGATGAGCGGCAAATCGATCCTCCACGCCCGCCTCGAAGCCCTTCCGTTCACCCGCTACACCGTCGAGTGCCAAGCGGAAATCGAGAAAAAGAACCGCTACACACGGGTTCGCCAACCCGTCGCCTCGCTCTTCGGGCTGGGCGATGACGAAGGCGGAGACGACGACGACGATTCATCAACCGACACTAAGGACTAGATTCAATGCCACAGGAAAACATCACTCTCGAATGCACCGAAGCCAAGGCCGAGGGCAAACCCCCATCGCGCTACATCACCACGCGCAATAAAAAAAGTCCCCAGACACCCAACCGCTTGGAGAAGAAAAAATACAATCCTTTCCTCAAGCGCCACACGCTCCACCGCGAAATCAAATAATCCGAAATGCAGCCGAAAACTCCTCAACGCCGGACCAACTTCCGCAAAGCCAACCGCTCGATGCCACGCCGCCGCGTGGATCTCAACCTCGAAGCGATTGATTACAAAAATCCGGACCTCCTCAAACGCTTCGTCACCGAAAGCGGAAAAATCCTTCCCCGCCGGGTCACCGGCATGTCCGCCCGCCTGCATCGCAAGATCACGGGCGAGATCAAGCGCGCCCGCGCCGCGCTCTTGATGAAGTAACTTTTTTCTTCCGATGAACCTCGCCTGGCTCGGTCAATACCGCGATGTCGGGCTGCTCATCCTTCGGGTGGGCCTCGGGATCATTATGGTCGTCCACGGATGGGCGAAACTCGCCGGTGGGCAGCCGGTCTGGGAAAAGATCGGAGCCGCCATGAGCCACCTCGGCATCTCGTTTTTTCCCGTCTTCTGGGGCTTCATGGCTGCCATGAGCGAAACCCTCGGAGGCACACTCCTAGCAGCAGGATTTCTCACCCGCTACGCCTGCATGTTTCTCACCTTCACCATGCTCGTGGCCACCATCCTTGTCTATCACTCCAGCCAAGGCAACTTCCGCGAATGGAGCCACCCCGCCGGACTCGGCCTCGTCTTCCTCTCCCTCATCATCATGGGCGCCGGAAAATACAGCGTCGATCGCGCCTAGGTCAAAAGCCGAACAGCCCTGAGCTGGAGCGAAGCGGAGACAGCCTGCCGATAGGCAGCCCCGAAGGGGAGAGCGAAGCAACGACCACCACTCCTCGCTCCAGCGCGGCAAATTTCAACTCTCCCTTCCTCCAAGTCTTTCTTTCCGGTCTCAGCTTTCCGCTTGCTCCCCGTCTCCCCGACTTGTTTTTTCTCTGCAAACCCTCCCGGTGCTGCTACGAATCGGATATCGCCTTCGTATGGAAACTCCCGAGACGCCAGATCAAGAACTTGTCGCCCGCACTCAGGCGGGTGATGCGCGGGCGTTTGACGAGTTGGTCGTGCGGTTCAGCCCGCGTCTCTACGGCCTCGTTTACCACATGACCTCGAACCACGAGGACACCAACGACCTGTTGCAGGAGATCTTTGCCAAGGCCTATCGCTCGATCAAGGGATTCCGAGGGAAGTCCAGCTTCTACACATGGATGCACTCGATTGCGGTCAACATGGCGATCAATTTCCTCAAAAAGCGCGCGAGGCGGATGACGATGAGCCTTGATGATCTCGATAACGGGATTGCCAACGATGCCGATTTCGTCGAAGCCGCCAGAGAATTCGATCCCCGGCATCAGGCGAACCTGAGCGAACTTCAAATAAAATTGAACGAGGCGATGCTGAAGCTGTCTCATGAGCATAGAGCCGTTGTCACAATGTTTGATGTTCAAGGAATGCCGCACGCCGAAATTGCCAAGATTTTGAAAATTTCCGAAGGCACGGTGCGCTCTCGTTTATTCTACGCCCACAGACAGTTGCAAAATTACCTTCAAGAGTTTATTTCCACCTAGTCACCATGCCATCCGAAGACCAAATCTCCAAGCTGCTGCGCCTCAAACGCCACGAACAACCCCGCCCGGGATACTTTGAGGATTTCTTGGCGGAGTTCCAACAAAGGCAGCGCACCGAGCTGCTCCGGCGTCCGCTTTGGGAGATCATCGGCGACCGGTTTTCCGCCCTCCTTCCCACCATCGAAGTGCCACGCTTTGCCTACGGAGCCATTGCCGCCCTTGCTGTCGCATCCACCGGTCTCATCCTCTTGCATCCGAATGCCCCTCTAGCGGCATCGACCACCGTCGCATCGACGGTCGCCACCCTCACTCTCACCTCGCCGCAGCCGGTCACCATCGGAGCCTCCGTGCCCGTGGCCCTCAGCTCCAGCGGTGCCCCATCCGTTCATTACGTGCTTCCGACCAGTCCGGCGCGCTATGCTTCCTCCCGCAGCTTTTAGCATCGCTCGGCACTCGCTCCCGGTCATTGCCCTGCTCGGGTTGGCATTCGTTTCCCCGGCCCGGGCGTCGGGCTCCGTCGCTAATGACCTCGCGGCCGAGGTCCACAAGATCTTCGACGACCACAAGGATGCCATCGTCAAAGTGCGCGCCACCGACCCACTGGGAATCCGGTTTGGCAGCGGATTTTTCTCCGATCCCACCGGCACGATTTTTACCCATGCGGCCATTGTCAGCGGAGCGCAGGACGTCATGGTCATGTATGCCGGACGCGAACTGCCCGCCCGTGTGCTCATCGTTGACCGGCGCAGCGGGATCGCCATCCTCAAAGTCGATGCCACCACCCCCTTTATCCCGCCGGGCAACTCTGATGAAGTCGGCATCGCCACGCCGATCGTCACGCTTGGCTACCCCGAAGATCGCGTAGCCTGCCCGGGCTTCGGATTCGTCGTGGGCATCGACCGCCAGTATCTCGGCCAGTATTTCTCGACCTCCCACTTTCGCGCCAACCTCCCCGTCCAACGCGGCCAAGGAGGCTCTCCCATCCTCAACATGAAAGGCGAATCCATTGGCGTCCTTGTCGGACGTCTCGAAGATGGAGCCGCCTGCCACATCCTGCCGATGCGCGCGGCGGAAAAAGTGCGCCGGGACCTCGTTCGCTTTGGAGAGATCCGTCCCGGCTGGGTCGGAGTCGAGGTCGAGGATTCCGAAGATTCCGTCGCAGGCTCCACCGCCCGCATCGGGGCCCTCGACCCCGCGACCCCCGCTTCACAGTCTGGCCTCCTCCCCGGCGATGTCCTTCTGCAAGTTGGCGAAACAAAAATCCATACGAGTGAAGACGTGCTGGATGCGTCGTATTTCCTCACCGCCGGCGACCAAGTCGGAATCGAAGTCCAGCGCCATGGCGAAAAAATGACGCTTTCGGTAAAGCCCACCCTGCACCCCATGGCACCGTGCCCGGATTTGCAGACCACCTCAGCTCCTGATGCCGCCAAGAGCCTCAATCTGGAGTAATCTCCGCCCGCCCCTCCTTGCGGTCGTCGCCATCCTGCTCGGCACCACGGCCTCAGCGTGGGAAATCAAATCCTTCCAGGGCCGGGATCATATCGCCCTCGATGAAGTAGCCACCTTCTACGGCCTCTACGAAGCCACCAATACTGGCTCGACGACCCGCCTGCTCAAAGGCAACGGACGCCAGTTGCTCGCCGCCACGAACAGCCGCGAGATGGAAATCAATGGCGTGCGCCACTGGCTCGCCTTCCCGGTCCTCGAAGAAGGCGGACGCCTCTATCTCTCGCGCATCGACCTCGGAAAAACCCTCGAACCCGCCTTCCGACCCACCCGTATTCCCCGCTTCCCCCCCGTGACCACCGTCGTCCTCGATGCCGGCCACGGCGGACGCGACAATGGTGCTCGCAGCCCCTACGAATACGAAAAAAACTTCACCCTCGATATGGCCCGCCGCGTCCGCGACCAACTCAAAAAAGCCGGCATCCGCGTCGTCCTCACCCGGAATTCCGACTCGTTCATCGAACTCCCGAACCGCGCCGCCGTCGCCAATCGCCTCAAAAATGCCATTTTTGTCAGCCTCCACTTCAACGCTTCCGACACGAATTCCGCCGCCACCGGATTTGAAGTTTTTTGCGTCACCCCCCGCGGCGCCCCCTCCACCGCCTATGAACAAACCCGCGTGCGCGACATGATGGAAGAAAACGGAAACGAACACGACCTCCATAGCTTCGCACTCGCCAACGCCATCCAACATGCCCTCACCGGACGCCTCCAAATGTTCGACCGCGGAGTCAAACGCGCCCGCTTCGCCGTCATCCGCCTCGCCACCACCCCCGCCGTGCTCATCGAAGGGGGATTCCTTACCAATCCCTCCGACGCCCGCAATATCGCCTCCAAACCCTGGCGCGATAACTACGCCGCTGCCATCTCCCGCGGCATCCTCGAATACAAAAACCTCGCCGAACGCAACATCCCCCCCCGTGAGATCGCCGCCTACCGCAACCCCTCTTCCACACCACCCCCGGTCGCGGCTCTCCAACCCCCCACCAGCGCCCCCCCCGCCCCCGGCGTCACCCTCCGCGACCACCCGGAATAACATGGTCGTGTGTTGACGCTTGCGGCCTCGGCTTAGGCGCTGCTGGTTGATTCTATGTTCAGAGCATCGTCAACTGGGAGGCGGCGGCGGGGTCGGGGATGAGGCGTTTGCGGTGGCCTTTGGCAAAGGCGGGTTCGCCGTCGGCGTTGAGTTCGGATTTTTCGAGGTTGGCGAGGATTTCTTTGGCGCGGGAGATGATGGTATCGGGGAGTCCGGCGAGGCGGGCGACCTGGATCCCGTAGCTTTGGTCGGCGCGTCCGGGGAGGATTTTGCGCAGGAAGATGACTTGGTCGTTCCATTCGCGGACGGCGACATTGAGGTTGATGACACCGGTGCGTGTGCGTTCGAGGTCCGTCAGTTCGTGGTAGTGCGTGGCAAACAGCGTGCGGCAGGCGATTTGGTCGTGGAGGTATTCGGCGACGCTCCAGGCGATGGAGAGTCCGTCAAATGTCGAGGTGCCACGTCCGATCTCATCCAGGATGACGAGGCTTTCGGAGGTGGCGTTATTGAGGATATTGGCGGTTTCGTTCATTTCGACCATGAATGTCGATTGTCCCCGGGCGAGGTCGTCATTCGCGCCGACGCGTGTAAAAATCCGATCTGCGAGCGAGAGGCGCATCGACTTCGCGGGGACGTAGCTGCCCATCTGAGCGAGAAGCACGAGGAGGGCAACTTGCCGGATGTAAGTGGATTTGCCAGCCATGTTGGGGCCGGTGAGAATGGCAAATGTTTTCCCGTCTTGGCCGAGGTCGGTATCGTTCGGAACAAAGCGTTCGCCGCCGGGCTGCTGGTCGAGCACCGGGTGACGTCCGTCCTCGATCTGAAGCAGGCAGCCGTCCGCGAATTCCGGGCGGCAATAATTGTGGAGCCGGGCGGTTTCGGCGAGGGAGCAAAGAACGTCGAGGGAGGCGAGGGTCGCGGCGGATTCCTGGAGCTTGGGCAGGTCGGCGAGCACGGCGGCGCGCAGGTCGGCGAACAATTCGATTTCTCGGGCGCGGGCACGTTCATCGGCACCGAGGATTTTGCCTTCGACTTCTTTGAGCGCGGGAGTGATGAAGCGCTCACCATTCACGGTCGTTTGCTTGCGGACGTAATCCTCCGGAACAGACCCGAGGTTGGCTTTGGTGATCTCGATAAAATACCCGAAGACCGAGGTGTAGCGGACTTTGAGGGATTTGACGCCGGTGCGCGCAATCTCGTTTTTCTGAAGCGTGGCGATCCAGTTTTTTCCTTCGTGTGAAGCGGCGCGGAGCTCATCAAGGGCGGGGTCGAAGCCGGGACGGATCATGCCGCCTTCGCGCACGATGGCGGGAGGCTCTTCGACGAGCGCGGAGCGGAGCCGGGAGGTGAGTTCTGGCAAGGAGTGGAGGCGCTGGCAGGTGCCGGTGAGGAGATCGGAGGTGAGGTGTTCGGCACCTCCGAGGCTAGCGGCTAGCACGGGGATGCGCTCGAGCGATTGGGCGAGAGCGGCAAGGTCGCGGGCATTGCCGGAAGGACCTCCAAGGCGGGCGGTTGCGCGTTCGATGTCGCGGATTTCCGCAAGCCTGGACCGGAGGTCGCCGAGCAGGAGTGCGTCGCCGAGCAGCGCGGCGATGGCGTCTTGGCGGAGTTCGATTTCGGGCACGCAGCGCAGGGGATGGAGCACCCACTCGCGCAGGAGGCGGGCTCCCATCGGGGTGGCTGTGCGGTCGAGCACTCCCAGAAGAGTCATTCCGCGTCCGGCCCGTGAGGTCACAAGTTCGAGGTGGCTTTGGGTGCAGGCATCAAGGATGAGAAACCCGCTGCGCCGATACGGACGCAATTCGCGCAGGTGGCCGGCATGGCGGCGCATTTGGCGGGTGATGTAGTGGAGGAGCGCCCCCGCACAGCCGACTCCCGCCGGAAGATCTGTGCATCCGAATCCGTCCAGGCTTTGCACCTTGAAATGTCCCACCAAGATTTCTACCGCCGGCTCAAATTCAAACAGGTAGCCATCCAGCACGGAAGGTTTGGTGAGGGTCGGGAAAGCTTCGGCGAGGTGGTCGGGGATGAGGATTTCGGCCGGTGCGACGCGGGCGAGTTCATCGAGCAGGGTCAGACGGGAATCGAGTTCGGTGAGGCGGAATTCGCCGGTGCTCAAATCCGCAAACGCCAAGCCAAAGGCCCCGTCTTTTTCAGTGACGGCCGCGAGAAAATTGGGTTTGCGGTCATCGAGCCCGAAATCATCCAAGGTGCCTGGGCTGAGGATTTGAGAGACTTCGCGGCGGACGAGTTTGCCGGCGGTGACTTCGCCGACCTGGTCGCAGATGGCGACCCGCCAGTTGGCGGCGATGAGTTTCTCGATGTAGCCGCGGGCGGCATGGAAAGGGACGCCGCACATCGGGGTTGGGCCGCGTTTGGTGAGGGCGACGTTGAGGATCGGAGCGGCCTGCAGGGCATCCTCTCCGAACATCTCATAAAAATCTCCGAGCCTGTACATGAGAAAGGTATCGGGCGGCAAATCCCGGCGGATCGCCTGATACTGCTGCATCATGGGGGTGAGAGCGGACATGGGGTGGGATTACAGGGTTTCCAGAAATGCGGTGAGCGGGCTGGTGGCGGAGGCTTGGTCGAGGCGCATCGGGAGACCGGCCTCGACGGCTTCGCGGGCGGCTTCAACCGTCAGTCGGAAGGCGCGGGCCATCCGCACGGGATCGTCCGCTGCGGCGATGGCCGTGTTCACGAGCACGGCATCCGCTCCCATCTCGATGGCCTCTGCCGCATGGCTGGGAGCACCAATCCCGGCATCGACGACCACGGGGACGGTTGCTTGGCGGATGATGATTTCGATCTGCGCGCGGGTCTCGATGCCCCGGTTGCTTCCAATCGGTGCGCCGAGCGGCATGACCGTCGCGGTGCCAACATCTTGAAGCCGCCGGGCCAGCACGGGGTCGGCATTGATGTAGGGCAGCACGGTGAAGCCTTCTTTGACGAGGATCTCTGCCGCCGCAAGGGTCTCAATCGGATCCGGAAGCAGATAGTGCGGATCGGGGTGGATCTCGAGCTTCACCCACATCGGCAGACCGGCCGCCGCAGCCAACCGCGCCAGGCGAACCGCCTCAGCGGCATTCATTGCCCCGCTCGTATTCGGAAGCAGGAGGAATTTTTTGGCATCAACGAAATCGAGGATGTTGGCAAAGGGGTCTTGTTTTCCGCTCAAATCTGCCCGCCGGAGCGCAACGGTCACGATCTGAGTGCCGCTGGCATCCAGTGCGTCGCGCATCGTTTCGTTGGAGGAAAATTTTCCGGTTCCCAGCAAGAGCCTTGAGGAGAACTCGCGCCCGGCAATAATCAATGGTCCATTCACAGTCCGCCCATCATGCCTGCCGATGGGCGATGGGGGCAACAAAGAACCAAGAAAAAGAGGCTTGTTTGAAATCGTGAATTCGATAGAGTCTTCCGCCCACGCCAGGGTAGCTCAGCGGTAGAGCAGGGGACTCATAAGCCCTTGGTCGGGAGTTCGATTCTCCCCTCTGGCACCACAATCTATATATGGCCAATACCAAATCAGCAGCAAAGAGCGCCCGCCAAAGCGTGCGTCGTCGCGAAATCAACGCCGGTGTCATCACCGGCATCAAGACCGAGCAGAAGAAATTCCGCAAAGCCATCGCCGATGGCAACAAGGATGCTGCGAAGGTCGAACTCGTGGAGCTGACCTCCGCACTGGACAAAGCCGCCAAGCGCGGAATCATCCACAAAAACGTGGCAGATCGCCGCAAAAGCCGTCTGACCAAAGCGCTCGTGGCCAAATAAGACGAAGTTTTAAGTCTTAAGAAGTGCGGCGGCTTCCGTGCTGGATTCCGGGAGATCATGATTCACTGTTGTGGTGTTGATTAGGAGGTTTCCCTGCTCGCTCCCTAGCAACACGATATACCATCATGCCTTCTTGCAAGCCGGATTGGGTGCATGGGACGCTTCAGTTTATTCTCGGAGCTGTGCTCGGGGCGCTTTCGGCTTGGGCAACTTTTGGATGCTACCCCTCCTCAGGGAAGTTTATCCTCGCGTCCGCCCTGTTGGTTGGCACGCTCGCGGCTGCTTTCGGAGATCGTTTCTGGCACGCAGTCAAAGACTTCTGGCCCTAGCCAACTCCAGCAAGTCCTCGCGAGCCGATCGCCAACAATGCGAAGAGTCCGTTAACCACAGCATCCTCATTTCAGGCGTGGCAGTAGCGGAAAATAGGTCCGCAGGTATCCTCGATCCACTGCCGCCAGTCGGTCCGCTTGAGTCGCTGCATGCGCGGCGATCAGGAAATCAGGCAGAACATGCTCACGAATTCCATTCTGCCGTCGATATTTCAAAAACGTCTGTCCGGCCAGCCAAGCACTTCCTGGCGAAATGGGGTCGTAGGCGATTTGCAAGGCTTCAAACTGGGCGGTTGCGTGCGTAGAGGATGAAAATCCGATAGAGCATTCTGCAAAAACCACTGGGCAGATCACCAGCATTCCCTCCGTAGCCGCCCGATTGAGCGCGTCCCGCCACTCGACCCAACCCGCCTGACGCCGCAAAATGAGGAGAAGAACAGAGGAATCAACCGCCGTTCTCATGACTCCGCAGTGTTCGGCAGTTCCACCGGGCCTCGGAGTTCGTTCATAACTTCGTCAACGCTTTTTCCGGGCCAAGGATCAGTCCACCCCTTCCCAAACTCTTCCCACGCTTCCGGCGGAATCGTCCGCACAGCCTTCAAAAAGGGAGCGTTTTCATCAAAATCCAAAACATCCCCCGGCTTGAGCCTCAGGCGCTGGCGTACTTTGATGGGAATAGTAATCTGCCCCTTGGTGGTAAGCGTTGCCTGCATGGATGGAAAGTAAGGATGAAAAGTAAGGAATGCAAGGCATCATGCGTCCTCTCGCAAGCGAATGTGACCATTGAAGTCAGTAGTGTTCGGCATGTAATCTGCTAGGCTTTGAAGCAGGGCCAGAAATGGACTGCGGGTTGTCTTGAGGCGGCGTTATCCGGCGTGGGGGACATTGCATGGAGGTCATTCGGGCACGCGCAGCCCCGGCAGACGCTTGCAACGCGATTGCCCACGGAACCTCAGGCGTGATTTTTTTGGAACTTCAGCAGCCTAGCCAGCTCGTCGGTGTCGATGTAGCCGAGGAAGAAAAACTCGATAAGTTCCATCACCCGCTTGCTCGGACGCTTGCCAGTGAAGACCTCCAGCAGCAAGGCGGCGATGAGGGCGCAGTAAACCTGGATGGCGACGCCGGAAGGCGACTCGGCGAGCAGGTGGCGGCAGCGCAGGACGCACTTGATCCACTTGAAGAGCCGAGCGAAGCGAGACAGACTGCCGTAGGCAGCCCGAAGGGTGGAGCGGCAGCGACATCAACAGTTCGATCTGCCAGCGGTGGCGGTAGATCAGGGCAATCAGTTCGGCCTCGATCTCCAGATCGGTGGCCAGCATCAGCGTGTGGCCGTCGATTTCGACGCGGACGATCAGCCGCCGCAAGTGCTTTCCGGAACCTGTCGAGCAGGTTCCAGTTGTGCAGTTTTTCCTCGGATATGTCGCTCTCGCGCTGGCTCACGAGGGGCATGAAAACAGTGTGTACGCACGGGGTACGGCTAAATTTTCAGTTTGTTTTTCGCGCCCTTTGTTCTGCCTTTTTGGGAGCAAGGAGCATGCCGAACACTACTGGGGATAATGTCAGAATCGCGTCTTTGCCGCAACTGCCGCAACTGCTTGATGGGATACTGTTGGTCACATACTCGTGCCAAGGAGGGGCGTGACCGGCTTGGCAGGTGTC